>CAIQND010000667.1 GCA_903873045.1 uncultured Methylococcaceae bacterium
ATTTTCCGGAATTGAACGCTGAGGACACCCACATTCAGTTGGAGCAGGTTGATGAAGATGCCATCCGCGAACATCTGTATCAGAGTTTGCCGTTAACGGATTTGATGCACTGGTTAACCGGCCATTACAGCCATTATCAGGACATCACCTTGTTAAGGCTTTACCACACGTTTATTCGTTTGGCGGATGTTGTTGCCATTCCCGACCCCAAAGAAACCCGCATTGCTTTAAAGCAGGTCGCGATTTGTTTACACAGCCATACACTGAAGTCTTTATGACCCTTAATTTGACCCAACTGACCCTTTTACAACCGCTCTTTAAGCTGTTAAGTTCCGGGACGCATCTAAACCGTTTGCAGGACACCGAGCTTTGGGTGGAACTGGAAAATCAGCAAAGCCATTATCAGGGCTTGTTTGCCGCGTTAGGTTTTGTATTGGTGGTGGATGGGCGCGGTTTTGCTTATTTTAAAACCGATCAAGGCAGTTCTTATACCGGCAAGTTGACCCGTCGATTGGCTTTGCTGTTGATGTTGCTGTTTGAATATCAAGCCGATCAAGGTTTGCATTTATTCCAGTTTCAGCAATGGCGGCTTGATGCGGCGTTGCTTGAAAAGTTGTGGCAGCAATATCAAGCCATCCTGGAAGCCGAAGAAATGAACAGTCCGCAGATGTTAAAAGAAATTTTGGACAGTGCGGCACGCGTCGGTTTTTTGGTGTTTGAAGACCAGGCCTATCGCTTGCTGACCGCCGTGCATCGTTACCTGGATTTGTTTGAGGAATTGGCGCAGGCCGAGCGACCTGATAAGCTTCAGGTGGACGATGTTGATGAGGCATTGTTTTGAGCCTGATACAGTACGGTTTTCAAAAGTTGGTGTTATTAAACAGCGCCGGATACAGCCGCGCCGAATTGCCGCTGGACGATTCAGTATCGATTATCGCGCCGAACAATACCGGCAAAAACCAGTTTGATTAATGCTTTGCAGTTTCTGCTTATCCTTAATAAAAACAATATGGAGTTTGGGGCGCACAGCTTTGAAAATACCCGCCGTTTTTATTTTCCGGACAACAGTGCTTATATTTTACTGGAAGTGTTGTTGCCGTCAGGTATGGCGGTGATTGGTTGTGTTGGGAAGGGTTTAAGCCATGATTATGAATACTTTGCTTATCAAGGCAGTCTTGATCTTGATGATTATCGCTTGGATGATGGCAAGCTGGTTACGCAACCCAAATTAATCGGCCGTCTGTTTGAGTGCGGCAAGCCTGCCAAAATATATCCACAAGCCGAGTTACGCGCTTTGTTGTACGGAAATCGTCAAAAACAACGTTCTGAGGATCCCGATTTTACTATTTTTCCACTGGAATTTACCTCCCAAGCGGCGACCTATCAGCGCATTCTGACCCGAACCTTGCGTCTGGATCGTTTGGACAGCAAGGAAGTGAAAAACTATTTGCTGGAAATTTTTAAAAACGATTTGCAGGATCGCCGTGTCGATTTTAAAAGTGAATGGGATAAATCATTTGCCGATGTCAACTACGACAAATCCCAGTATGACGCGGTTTTTCGCAATCAGACGCTCATTGCCGGCATGGAAGATAGCCAGCAAACACGCCGTATTTTACGCGGCAAGGTTATTGTGTGGCGACCTGTAATTGAGCAAGGCTTGAATGAGTGGGAAGCTTATTACAATAGTATGGTTGAACAACTGACCCAGCAGCTTAAGGGGTTGGTTGCGGATATTTTGGCGCTGGAAAATCGTCAGAAAGCCGTTTATAAAGAATTAGCTGAAACGGATAACCTTTTAAAAAACCTGCATAAAATAGAACAGCGCTGTCAGGAACTCACGCTACGTTTTGAATTTGTTAGCGATTTGCTGCAATTGCAAAACCAACGACAAAGCTTGCAGGAACAACGCGACGAACGGGTTAGGGTGATTAAAAATGCCGAGCAGCAACAATCGCCTGAGTCGATTAAACGCAACATTGTAAAAGTCGGTAAAGAACACGCCGATTTGCAACGCCAGTTAGCCAGTCTGGATAATAATTTATATCTGCAACTGCAAAAATTACTGCCGACAGATAGTTTTGAGCTGTTAACCCGCTTGCTGGCAAAGTCGGTTTTGAGTTTATCGGTCACTGAAAATAGTGCGGTTAAATTAAACGACACGGTTGCTTTTCAGTCGTTTGCCGTACAACTGGAAAACAAATTATCGGCCAAGCGTTTGGAACTGCCTGGCTTGTCGCTGGATTTGTCGGCGTTGGAAGCCAGCCTGACGCTTAAAACCGCACAAGAACTGGAAACGGAAATCAGCGATTGTGAGCGTCAGTTGCTCGAATTGCAAAATCTGTTACAGACCGTGGAGACGTTGGCCGAACAAAAGCGCCAGCAACAGGAATTGGAGCGGCAAATAGAGGTATTGGATGCCGATATAACCGACTACAAAGAATTGCTATTGATGCAGGCTAATGGATTAGAACGGCTGCAAACCATTGCCGATGTGCAGCAAAAACTGGAAGCACTTAAACGGGAAGAGTTAACGCTAACCGACCAGAAAAGCAGTATCGCCCAACATCAGGATAATAATAAAGTCGCACAAAAAGAGCTGTAAAGTCAGCATCAACGCATTAATAATGCCCGTCATCAGCGTTTGGATCAACATCCGCCGTTTACTTATTTGCAGCAACTGCCCTTTTTGCCGTGTATGGAAATGGCTGAATTGGCTATGCCTGTCTTGGCTGACCGTATTGAAAGTTATAACCGCGATTGCCAAAAACTTAATACGCTTGACGATGACCTTAACCGGCAATTGATGGATTTGCATCGGGACGGTTTGGATAAGTTTCAAACGCAGGATTCTTCCGAACAAGAGCTCGATGCGTTGTTTGCCTATACGGTAAATTTAAGTCAGGAGCAAGCGGCCATTGAACGTAAGGCGCGTTCTGCGGTAGTACAGATTGCGGCTATTTTACGGGATTTGCGGGACAGTCTGGAAACGTTTAAACGACGGATGCGCGAGTTTAACAACAAAATAAATCGCCGTCAGCTTTCCGATCTGAAGGTGTTTAAAATTGAACCCCGCGAAGAAGAAACCTTGGTCAAAGCGATTCAAACCCTGATTTCCACGTCTGAACAGGTTGAATCGGGAGATTCGTTTGATTTGTTCGACCACAATGCAGTGCTGGATGATAAAGAACTCAATCATGCCAAAGATACGTTAATCAAGGAAGGTGAAGCGCGAGGCGGTCTGCGGGTTGAACATTTATTCCGGCTGGTTTTTATTATCGCCAAAGAAAATCAAACGCCTGCTGAATTTGAAGACATCGATAGCGCAGCCTCCAACGGCACCGTGCTGATGGCAAAACTGATTACCGGTTTGGCTATGCTCAATCAAATGCAAGACCCGCGCAAGACCATCAAAACTGCCTGTTATCTGGATGAAGCGGCATCCTTGGATCAACACAATCAGCGCAATTTGATAGAAATAGCGGCGGAATTTGGTTTTACACTGATTTTTGCTTCACCCGAACCACAAATTACCGCGCGGTATTGTGTACCCATTGGTACGACCAACGGTAAAAATCATATCAGCCGACTTAATTGGCAGATTTTGGAACCTATCAATAATGCTGATCTCAAGCCATTAGCATGAGCACGTTAAGCGAGGCATTAAAAAATCTGGTAAGCAGTGACCAGCCTTTAATGGCTTCGGCTTTTACAGCGGGGCAAAGAAAATGTCTTGAACAGTTCGCGCGTGAAACCCGTCTGATTGAGTTGGGTAAACAAGGTCGAGGTACTGTTTACCGGGTCATTAACCTGCCAAGTGTTGTTAATTATCTACGTCAGTTGCATCCTTTGGATGAGGCTTCTTTACCGGACGGTTTACCGACACGCAGCCGAAATATTGGCAGGGAGCGTAATAGCAAGACTGGCCAAACCGGCCATGATTGTTGGTATTTATTGATGAAAGCTTGGGATGCTGAGGTCGTTTGGCAGAATGTCAATGACCGGATGCAGCCTGCTGAACTGACTGCGCGTTTTGGCGTTGCTGCCTTGCAAATCAATGCGGAGCCCAGTTTAGGGCAGGGCTGGCAATGCAACAGACCGTTATTATTGGTTGAAAATCAGGCGTTGTTTGACCAGTGTGATTGGTTGCCTCAAGATTTTAAGGGTTGCCTGGCTTATTATGCCGGCCAACTATCTGATGTTTTATTGCAATGGCTTGCTGAACAAAAACGTACCAATGAAGTTATTTTGTTTCCGGATTATGACGGTGTTGGTTTAAGCAACTATGTCCGCTTGCTTAACGCGTTACACCCTGATTCTGCGTTACGGTTTTACTGGTTGCCGGATTGGGAAGCTAAATTGGCAAAATTTGGCAACACCGAGTGTTGGTTGAAAACGCGGGTGCAATTTGAAAATGCCTTTGCAAAATTGATTGCCCTGAATGCCTTGAACCCTGATTTTATTAAGCTGGGGTCGCTGTCCCAAACTTACGGCAAAGCTTTGGAACAGGAATCGATTTGGTTGTAGTGTCAGACTGGAAAAAACAGTGAGTGCCAGAAATTGGGTAGGCCGGAATAAGGCTTTTTGAGCGCAAGCGAGAATAAGCGTTTCCGGCACTGTATTGAACCGTTAATAGAATACGGATGACTGATTGGACGGATTTACACGGATTTTTAAAAAACCTAAGCCTCCTTCGCGGCAATCTAAACCTCGATTTTCTATTTTAATTGATCCTTGGAATATTGGGCTACCAACTTAACAGGGGACAGATCTGACAGGTTTTATAAACCTGTCAGGTCTAACTCCAGTATTTTATAATGGCTAAAGTGGGTATTCGACAGGATCACCACGAACGGCTTAATTTTAAATTGTCCCGCCTTACGTGGATAGCCGAATATTGGCTTGCAAAAGTACGACTTAACTTTATTGCCACTTCGGCAGCGCTATGCAGCACTAATGATGTAAGTCAGCATGCTGATTCAATGCAGTAAAATCCCCTATCTCATCCAGATAGTGCCGTCTGAAGTGCCTAATTACTTCTTGATACAAATTGATACAATTCATTTTTTGATAAAATAACGGAACCTGTTATTTTAATATAATTAATATGTGTTGCAGTCGAATATCAAACGTGTCAACCCTCAACTGGGTTGCATGTGTCAAGGATGATATAGCCAAACTTATTGTGAAATAAGGTCGGAAAATCACGGGGCATTTTAAAAAAGCTGGCTGGATTGCAAAATATTTACGTTTAATAATTTATGGAAAAATATAATGAAAAAAAATAATCGTAGGATTTCTTCTAATAAGTGGGCTTAATGTTGCTCAAGCCTCTAATATCTTACAAAATGGCGATTTCCGGGTTTTCTCGGAAAAGAAAAGCGGCTTAGTAAGTAGACGCACCCGACCTACAGAACTCCAGTTTGGGAATGCGGCCTTGGAAGCTCCAGCTTCCTGTCTTGCGAAGCTGGATTGGGAGCCAGCGCAAAAAAGCTATCCTGGCTCAATAAGTTTTCATCAGGCCATCCAGTGTCAATCCACAACTGGGGACAAAAGCCTGCATAAAAAATATAACTTCCGGTTGTTCAGACTCGCCAATGGCCTGAGCCAGTTGTTGTGCGGCGGTTTCAAATTCGGTATTGCCGGCCTTTAATTCAGCCTGACATTTAAGATAAGCGGATATTTTATCAGCTGCCTTGATTATTTTCACATGCGCTTCCGGTATGTTTTCATGATGAATCAGCGCCTTAAAATCTTCGAGAAGTTCGGGCGGTAAAAGAGCCAGCAACTCCAGTTCGGCCTGTTTTTCTATCTGTTTATAGGCTGCATTGATTTCTTTGGAGTGATATTTGATAGGCGTAGGCAAATCACCGGTAATCACTTCGGTAATATCGTGATACAACGCGGCGGTGGCGATAGCATTGGCGTCCACATCACCGTCGTAGTAGCGGTTTTTGATCAAGGCCAAGGTGTGCGCAATCACCGATACTTCCCAACTGTGCTCCATGACATTTTCCTCACAGGCATTACGCTTAAGCCCCCAGCGTTTAATCCATCTTAGTCTTGATAAGTAGGCGTAAAAGCTGCTTGTTACGGTTATCTCTTTCATGATGTTGATTTTCCTACTTTTTAAGGCTGCAATCTGGTATTGTGGTCAGTTAATGTAATCGACAAAAGTCTTTTAACAAAAATAAATCATCGGTTTTCTTTGATTTTTATCATAAAAAACACAAAGCATAACACTTCATGCCATTCGTGGTGAGACAAGCTGTTAAAGTATAACTATTCAGTCCCCCTCTTTGAAAAAGAGGGGTTAGGGGAGATTTTATTAGATAAATCCCCCTCGCTCCCCCTTTTTCAAAGGGGGAGGTGAATACTTATGTTAAAGTTAACGGCTGTCTTGAATCGGCATGTATTCCGGTTTGCTTATTTTACCTATTAAATCCAACATCATCTTAATATAAAAAAAATTATGCTTATTCAGTGGTACCCCGGTCACATGCACAAGGCCAGCAAAGAGATCAAAGAAATCCTGCCCCAGGTTGACATGATTATTGAAGTGCTGGATGCACGTATTCCTTTTAGTAGCCAAAACCCAATGGTTGCAAAGCTGCGTGGCGACAAACCCTGCATCAAAATACTCAGCAAAAGCGATCTTGCCGACCCGGAAATTACCCAACAATGGCAAACTTATCTGGAGCAGGAGCAGGGTGTAAAAACGCTGGCGGTCACTATTGAGCATCCGGAAAAAATACGCCAAATAACGGATTTGTGCCATAAAATGCTGCCGGATAAAGCGCCCGCGTCCAAACTTATCAATACCCTGATTATGGGGATTCCCAATGTCGGTAAATCCACATTGATCAATATATTGGCCGGCAGAATGATTGCCAAAACCGGTAATGAACCCGCCGTTACCAAAACACAACAACGCATAGCAATAGATAACGGCATTGTTTTGTTAGACACGCCGGGGTTGCTGTGGGGCAACGTTGAAAATAAAAACAGCGGTTACCGTCTGGCCACCACCGGTGCCATCAAAGACACGGCGATAGACCATGAACAAATCGCTTCTTTTGCAGCTGAATACTTGTTAATCCATTATCCGGATTTCTTAAAGGCTCGTTTTCAGTTGGACCCACTGCCTCAAACCGAGCATGAACTCATGCAGGCGATTGGAAAAAATCGCGGTTGTTTACGCTCAGGTGGTCGTGTTGAGATGGATAAAGTCGCTAAAATTCTGCTGGCTGAATTACGCGCAGGAACCATAGGCAGAGTCAGTCTTGAAACGCCACCCATGATGGAGGAAGAACTGATTGAGCTTGCCATCATTCGTGAAGAGAAAGCCGCAAAGAAAAAAGCCCGGAAGCAAACATGGAAAGGCTCAAATTAGCAGTAATTATCCACTTGGATTACGGCTAAGGAGTGCGCATGAAATAACTTCGGCATCTTGCTCCCTCTCCCACTGGGAGAGGGCTGGGGTGAGGGGATATAAATGGTCAAGTTATTTCATGCACGCTCCTAACTTAGGTGATTTCTGCGAAAGAACTTACCCATTAGACGAATCCAATCGCTTGCTTGCTTGATTGATTGATTGATTGAGAAAATCCTACTTTTAATGGGTAAAATATTCTCCGGAAATCACCTTCAACTATGAATCCCACATGGGCGGCAATATACAGGTATCATCACCGTAGAGACGCGATTTATCGCGTCTTTACCGAAATGGTTCAATTGGGAAAGATTAGTGCCATCGACAACCATTGGTGGTGAGATATTACTTTGAAACCATATATAGCAAGAGTTACAGGGCACTATTACCCTTTTACGCACGAATCCTTACGCTCAGCCAATATAAACACGCCTTGAATTCATGGGAGTAGCGAAATACTAAGGATACAACTCTCGCAGGCGGGTATCTCCACTGCATCAATCCTATCGAACCTTAACTTGGATGCTCTTTTCGATAACGACATCACCCTTCCTTAAGTCGCGAAAGCCCACACGCAGCACTCCTTCACCGACAGCCACAGCACGCAACGCAAATACACAGCCGTGTATCCCATCCTCATCGAGATTATCTTGCCGGACAAGCTTTACCTCATCTGGTAATTCTAGGAATGGGACAATCATCACGTAAGGTGGAATCACGGCCTGGCGAAGTGACTCAAGCGTGTGAGTCTCTCCAATCTTCATTTCAAAAGAACCGACATCGGTGGCTCGATAATCGACCATGCGACCTCTACAGACTCCATACTAGCCGCATCTTAGCGGTCGCATAACGTTCGAGGAAACCGACATTGTTTGATATTACATGCCACCAGATGTCAGCGGCATTCCCGCCGGAAAGAGTTAGGTTATCCAGATCGTAGGTCCACGACGATGGGACATTGATGTTCTGTTTGTACTTATAGCGGGTACCATCTGCATTAAACACTTCCACGTACGAAAGCTGTAGGACATTTCCAGCCTTGGCATGTGCCAATATCTTGAATGGACGGCCACTGGTAGTCTTGCCCGCAATCACTGCATACTGCAGGATGCGCGAGTCGACAGCGGTTGTCGTCAGGTTCATCGCCCCGATATTCAAAGCTCCCAGCGCCGCCAGGTTGTAAGGAATGCAAGCAGAAGCGCCGTTGCGCGGAACGAGGAAATGCACACCTGGACTTACACCTTCCCACCAGAAATCCGCATTAGCACTCGTCTCTCGCGCCGTGTCGAGGTCGCACAAATAGGAGCTGCGAATAACGAGACTATCCCGCTCAAGATGTATGCTACCATTGGAGTTATAAACCCGTAAATTCGTCAGGTACAGGTTGTCACCGGCGTAAGCCTCGGCAACTGCATAGCGCCCTGAAGAGGTCTTGAAGAACACAATCGCGCCCCGCAAGCTCTGCCGACTGATCTTGTCGATATTAAACGGTGCAATTGCCAGTTTCCGTGGCAGCGACGAGGGCGGAGCGGCCGGCACGACAGTGTCAATCACAAAACCATACTTGGCGCAGGCGCGAACGAAATTATAGCTAAAGTATGCGTAGCCGCTGTGTCCCCAAGTAGAGGCTCAACTGTTCTTAACGATAAAGTACTGATCAGTGCGGTTGTAACCGACTATGAGCATCGCGTGTCCGGCTGTGCCAACAGGCTTGCCGTTGCTGTCGAGTAGTGGATCAAGAATCCCATTGTTATCTTTGTCGTCCCACGAGGCATAGCATCCGAATACGATGTTGTACCCCTGGAACAGGAGCGATTCGAGGTAGCGGGTGTTCTTGATGCTTTCTCCGGTTAATCCTTTGTCTTCGATGATCTTATAAGCCCCGATGCCGAAGCTCTGGTTGTTC
>CAIQND010000668.1 GCA_903873045.1 uncultured Methylococcaceae bacterium
GCCTCAGCCACATTACGGGCTTTGACAATGGTGTTTTCCAGTTGTCTGCGGAGTCTTTTATCCAGGGGTTGTAAACTCATATTATTCTCAATTTTGAACCACTAATAAACACCAATGAACTCGAATAAAAAGCTTTTAAATTCGTGTTTTTTCGTGTCCATTCGTGGTTCCGGTTTTATTGCCAATTCTCAATTTTCAACCACTAATAAACACGAATCAACTCGAATAAAAAGCACTTAAATTCGTGACTATTCGTGTTTATTAGTGGTTCCAGTTTCATAAAACAAACCTTTGCCATTCAAGTTTGCTGTGTTTAAAGTTAAGTATCACTCCGACCTTCAAGCCTGTGATTTTCAGATAATTCAATATCTGCCCTTGTTCATGATTGGTGATTTTTTCAATCACTTTGGTATCAATAACTATTTGATTAAAAACAATTAGATCAGGTATATATTTCCCAACCAGAACTTGCTTATACATGACATCAAAACTTGGTTGCTGCATATACGGAATGTTTCGTAAACCAAACTCAACGACTAAAGCATTTTCATAAGGCTTTTCCAGTAATCCATGCCCTAATGAATTAAGAACTTCCATCGCACAACCCACTACCTCAAACACCTCATCTTTTAAAATCAGTTTCTGTTCCATATTTATCTCATAGTTGAACCACTAATTAACACAAATGAACTCGAATAAGGGCTTTTAAATTCGTGACTATTCGTGTTCATTCGTGGTTCCGGCTTTATTACCAATTCTCTACTCCAACCACTAATAAACACCAATGAACTCGAATAAAAAGCTTTTAAATTCGTGACTATTCGTGTCCATTCGTGGTTCCGGCTTTATTACCAATTCTCAATTTTGAACCACTAATAAACACAAATTAACTCGAATAAAAGCTTTTAAATTCGTGACTATTCGTGTTCATTCGTGGTTCCGGTTTTATTAGTAATGCCAAGTACATTCCTGATATCGGCAAAAGCCTTTTTAATCGGTTTACTTTTTCCTTGTTGTTTAGATTTTGAACTCATGGCTAAAATATCTAATAAAACAATTCCTTGCTGAATTACATCTTGTTTTGTTTGATTCATATCTCTATAGTTTTTAACCGCGTTGATTAGCTTTGCGTTGGGTTCGGGTGGGTTTTCCAGCGCATCAAAAAAGACTTGTGCATCATTTTTGCTTAAGCGTATCAACTTGTCTTTTTCAATATTATGTTCTGCTTTTTCAAGCGCCGCCTGTACCAAGAACTGATTCAGCGTGACTCCTGTAAGGTCAGCAGCGGCTGTCAGGGTTTGTTTGATTTGTTCTGATACTCGGACGGTAATACGTTCATTGCTTATAACGGCCATAACATTTTCCTGGTTGATACCATATTGATACCATCAATAAATTATACCGGCTAGTCAAACTTAACCATTTTCTTTTTTGATGAACCACTAACCATCACTACACAGTCAAAATAAAAAGCTTTTAAATTCGTGACTATTCGTGTCCATTCGTGGTTCAGGTTTCATTGCCAATTCTCTACTTCAACCACTAATAAACACAAATCAACTCGAATAAAAAGCTTTTAAATTCGTGACTATTCGTGTCCATTCGTGGTTCAGGTTTCATTGCCAACTCTCTACTTCAACCACTAATAAACACGAATCAACTCGAATAAAAAGCTTTTAAATTCGTGTTTTTTCGTGTTCATTCGTGGTTCGGTTTCATTGCCAACTCTCTACTTCAACCACTAATAAACACGAATCAACTCGAATAAAAGCTTTTAAATTCGTGTTTTTTCGTGTTCATTCGTGGTTCCGGTCTTATTGCCAATTCTCTACTTCAACCACTAATAAACACAAATGAACTCGAATAAAAAGCTTTTAAATTCGTGACTATTCGTGTTCATTCGTGGTTCAAATATCAAACAACCAAGGGACCGTTTTGAAGATCCTTCAGCATTTGTTGCTCAACTTCTTCCAGCCACGCTTTAATATCGGCTTCAGTTTTTAAGGTTCTGTGCGGTAATTTAACTTGCTGTACTTTGGGTTCCAGTAACTTGGCGGCATCCAGTGAGGCAAAGTTAAATTTAATGTTTTGTGCTTGAGTCCGGTCATTCCAATGTTTTATAGAGCAGGTTTCCAGGCTGTCAATCAGCTCTTCTACGGTATTAACGGTAATAGCGTCGGGTTCATTCAGGTCATAGTTATCAAGAATCTGTTGTTGCTGAGCCGGCGTTAGTTTCTGCCAGTTGGCATTCTCTTCAAGCTGCTCCTTGAGTAACTGATATTCTAAATTGAACTGCTCACTAAGAACGGTAATCGCGTTACGCAACTTGTCTGTAACCGACTTAACTTGTGATTCTACAGGGTCAGGATCAGCTAATAAACTACGATTATTGAGGATGGCATCATATTGTGTTTGTAGTTCTTCATGGAAAGCCAACCCTTTGCTGAGTTGTAATAACTGCTTTAAGGTATTCCAGGCTGGCAGTCGCTTGGCAATTTTATCTGCGGATTGTTGCCAACTATCGAGCTGTGTTTTTAAGGCTTCACGTTGGTCGTATAAGGCTAATAGTTGGGTATTACCTGATTGTTGAGTAATGGCTTCAAGTAGCGTCGTATCCACTTTTTCTGGTTTTGGTGCTTCACCACCAGCATTTTCCGCTAGTTGTCTGGCTTTAAGGATAAACTCGGGGATTTTGGACAGTTCTTCTTGTGGGTTACATTTAAGACCCGCTTCCGTTAATAGTTTTCTTATCTGTATCAGTTGAACAGGTTTGATCGTTATCGATTCTACCTGGAAACTAGCCTGGGTTAATTTGCTGCGATCCAGGGTTTTATTATCAACCGGTTTATGCGCGGCATCTTTTGCCCTGATAACACCGGTTGCCAATAAGGCAAATAGTCCACCATCAATGCAATCTTGCGACCACCCATAAGGAGCGGCTTTAAAATTATCTCTGATCTCCGCACCTTTTTTACTCGCGCCAATAAACTTTAATATTTCAGCACAGACGGGGTGTTTTTCAATATCACCACTGTAGTCAACCGCTTCCAAGGCATTTTCAGCGCCATCCTGACGCGCACGATCATAAACTTTTCCCCAGCCACTGTGATCGGCTTTATCAAAATCACCATACAGTCTTATCATTGAAGCCTTGGCGGCTTGCTCCAACTGGGCTTTTAAATTGTCAACCGGTATTTCTGTACCACCCGCCTGAAACACTTTGATTCCTTCAATGATTTCTTTTAGCAAAATATCTACCTGCTTCTTCGCTTCATTAAGGCGAGTTTCCATGGCGGCACGCGCATCTTTACCTTCTAATGTAGTAGGCAATCCTCTCATATCCAGAGTGGCTTGCGCCGCTTCTCGGGTGATGAGCGCCTTATGCAGTTCTGATTTGTTCCTTGCAGGAATATAAACATAAAGGGTTGGCATGTCCTGATTGGCCTTATGCGCTTCTGCCAACAGGGATTTTTCGTCATTTTTCCAGCCATCTTGAACCCAGATATAGATTTTTTTGCTGGCGTCCTTAGGCACTTCGGCATCGAAGTTAAGTAGCAGATTTCTCTGCTCTTTACTCTTGCCTTGCGTAATCCGTATTGTATTGGCAAGTTCTTGTATTTTATGATGGAGTAAGTCTTCCCGTTTATTTTCAATGCGCTGAATATTGCCTTGAAATTCGGCTTCTTGCTGACGGTAGGTGTCGTGCCATTGACTGCTCTCTTGGGTTTGCAGCCTATACTCCACGCCACTGGACGTATCCAAGGCCATTAAAATCCCTTGATTTAGCAGTTGCTGTAAGAGTTCCGGGATTTTTTTACGCAGTTCAATACTGCCTGCATTTAAATCTTCCAACAAAAGATCCGCCAGCATGTGCTCGGTGGCTCGAACACCAATATCCGCAATGGGATCGGTAGGCAATTTTCCTATCAGATAAATAAGCGCTAACAGTCGTGACTGAAGCTGTTCATCTTCGCTACCTGCGGACAGCTTGCCAATCGTTTCACTGATTTCTTTGGAGATCATTCCTGTGTACAACAGGTCAGTCGCTATTTGTCCGTAGATAAAATCCGCACCAATCACATAGCCTAAAGGCTTGTTAGCACTTTCCCTAGTGGCCTCATGAATCACTTTAAGTTGACTGCGTAGCTGAGAGACCGTGCCTGTGGTGTCGATTATTCGGAGTACTTTTTCCCAAAATCGGCGTCTTATTGGTAACATCGGATAATCCGAAACCATAATGGTTTCATCTTCTTTACGATGCTCTATTTTCGTGCCGCTAAGGTGTCGGGATATCTCCCCCAGATTTTGGGATATTACGTCTTGTACTTCAGGCTTGGCCGTTTCTTTTTTCTGAAGAATAATTTTACGAATAACGGATTCGACATCGACATCAGAAAGTTGAACGGGTATCTGAAAACGCCCCATCAATCTACTTAAAGACGTAGTACCCGATAGGGCATTTTGTCCTGTGGCGACAAACAGCAACTTACCACCAAAGTGCTTGCTACAGGTTTCCGTGACTTCCTGGACTTGATAAGCCTTGCTAGAGTCTTTATCAATATATTGTTGAACTTCATCCAAGACAATTAACGTCAGTGGAAACTGGTCATTAATGGTTAAGGCCTCCGTAATGGCTTCAATCATCTGGTCATTGGTGACATCATTAACCTTAGGATATTCTGCCTTAAGTAGCTGATGGACTTCTGAATCGTTAGCCGCCAAATTGGGTATCACTTCCAAGAGTGCTTTAGCGATAAGAGGCGACATATAAAGATGGGACAGCTCTTTCTGGAAATTTTTACCATGACTCTCTACGGCTTGTTTAACCTTTTCATAGTGGCCTTCAGATTTTAGCCACATAACGAACCGTGCAAGATGGTATTGTTCCGGCAAGCCTGCGGACTTAAAAACGATGCCCAGTAAGGCCAGATAGACGTTTTCTGCGCCTGAGCCAATGGTGCCGGAAGCGGCATGTAAGCCGCCATAACGCTTACCTTGAGTGCTGATGTTGATAAGATGATCTGTTATTTCAGTGGGTAATTTCGCGATA
>CAIQND010000669.1 GCA_903873045.1 uncultured Methylococcaceae bacterium
ACCAAGGCTTCGTAGAGTGGTTTGCCGGATTTTAGAATATGGTGTTGACCGACGTAATCGTCTAACGATTGTGGCCGCATTCTATCAGCTAATGGCTTGGTTAAATCATCGAACATTGAGGGCAAGTTTAAGAATAAAGGTTAAAGGTTCGTGAAAACTCATTCCGTTAGTGTTAAAAGCTTTTCACCACGAAGACACGAAGTTTTTGGCTATTTTATTTACATTGGGTAACACAACTTTATAATAAAGCGGGTGACGTGATAAGTTGATATTAACACAAATCGTAGAGCTGTCATTCCGGCATGGACTGCCGGAATCGAGAATACAAGGATGTCATCGAAATTACATTGCGGCCAATAAAATCGAGTATAAAAATCAGTGAGTGGATGCGTTACGAATGCCATCCATTGCTTTTAGCCAGACATCGAATTCTCTCAGTACGTCTTTACAGCCTCGTTCCGGCCTGAAACCGTGACTGCTGTCTTTGAAGACCTGTTCAAAAATAGGTTCTATTACCCGTTTTATCGCCATTTGCACCACTCGATCTTTCAAGCTGAACCATTTTCCTTCGGCTACTGCTCAGGACAGGCTTTCTGAGTCCTGCCCATCGTTCACTGCGATCGGCAGGTACCCCCGCTTACTGCGTACTATCTTCCTGTCATTCTACCCCCAAACATCCCATGCAGTCATATCACCGCTTTAACAGCCAAGTTAGCGTAATCCGTTATGTTCAGGCTTCGCCATGAAACCAAAACGGGTTCGTCTTTCTAGGGATTGACAGTTTGTTTCCAGTTACTTTCAACTACAAATATTTTGGCTTTCTCTGATACAGACTTTCATCATATTAATAGCACGCCCTTGTGGGCAGTGCCGTTCTCGAGAATCTCTGCCGGAATAACGACTATATGATTTGTGTAGATAGCTATGCCTGGTGGAGAGGAGCAAGATGCCTAAGTTATTTCATGCACATTCCTTACTGCTGACCGTTTGATGTTCTCAACGTAAAAGTAACTGGCCCATTATTGACCAGTGCGACCTGCATATCTGCCCCAAACTGACCGAATTGAACCGTAGGATAAGTTATTGTTGCGTGATGTTGCAGATAGTCAAATAGTTGCCGACCTTTTTCAGGAGATGCCCCAGAAGTAAAACCGGGGCGATTACCTGTCCGCGTATCTGCGGCTAACGTAAATTGAGGAATCAGCAACAAGCCACCATTAATATCTCGCAAACTCAGATTCATGCGATCATTGTCATCAGCAAAAATTCGATAATTGAGGATGCGTTCCAGTAACCGTTCAGCCTCTTTTTGAGTATCTTCTTTTTCTACCGCAACCAATGCCATAATGCCGGTGTCGATTTGGCCTAGTGTTTGATTATTAACCGTAACTTTTGCGGTGGTTACCCGTTGAATAATTGAGATCATAACTTCATCTGGTTTTGGCTGCTCATTGGCCCATGCGTGCCATTAGCTCCTGCCACAACTCATTATAAGCATCTGTGGAGCGACTTTTATTAATATAACCGCCCAACGGCATACGCTCCAAGCCCATACGCTCTATGTCACTGGCATAAGGAATGGCGGTACTTAAAATCTCTGGATGACTCTGAACCAAATTTTCCATGATATCTTTGTGCATATTTTTGCGACGGTCGGCCATCGAAAAAAAGGGTATCAGTGCCAGATTATCCAATTTATTATCTTTAATAAATTCTTTCAACTGCTCCAGCGTTCTTAAAGACAGCGTAGTCGGAATAATGGGCGTCAATAAAATATCAGCCGCTTCAAAAACAGCTTCAGAAAGCAATGAAATATTCGGCGGACAATCCAGAAAAATAAAATCGTACTCTTCTGCCAAGGGTTTAAGCAATTTTTTAAGTTGTTGGGTAGGATTTTTTTTGGTATCCAGCACAATATCCAAATTTCTAAAAGAAAAATCGGCCGGCAACAAATCCAGGTTTTCAAAATCAGTGCCTTTAATCAGCCCGTCCAATTCGCGTTTTCCGGCGATTAAATCTTTACTGCCGCCTTTTACCTTGGGCTTGATGCGAAAGTAATAACTACTGGCTCCCTGTGGATCCAAATCCCAGACCAAAGTACGATAGCCTTTGCTGGCAGAAATATACGCCAAATTAACGGCACTTGAGGTTTTACCAACGCCACCTTTAATGCTGTACAAAGCCATTATCTTCATTTTATAGAATCCTGTGCTAATAAATCTGTTTCTTAAATCCTGCAAACAAGCTATTGATATAACTCATACCTTACATTGATCCTGCTTAATGTAGCATTTTATCTTATTTAAGACCGCAGAGAGACGATTTCTCATGTTTTTATAATAAGCTGTATTTCCAAGGCAGCCGATAATCTATTGAATTTACAATTAAATATTTTCTATCACCAAGTTGTGCATGAACACAAGCCGCTTATAGTTTATAATTACCCTCTTTTTTAAAGTTTTCATCGACCAATGCCGCTTTATAACGCTTGGTATCGAC
>CAIQND010000670.1 GCA_903873045.1 uncultured Methylococcaceae bacterium
AAAGCTCATTATCGTGTGTAGAGATGATAGCCATCAGCAACATATTAGATCGTTAGTCAGTAATCACGACGCTATTGACTTTATTCATGCCACCGTTAATGATATCTGGGTTAGGGATACGGTTTTTCTTAGCGTAGAAAAAGGAGGTGCCATCACCCATCTTAATTTTCTTTTTAATGGTTGGGGTGAAAAATACCAGCATCAAAATGACAATGCACTTAACCACAAGCTGTTAAATGCCAAGCACTTTAAAGGCAAAGCGTATAAGGATATTGATTTTATATTGGAAGGCGGCAGTGTCGAAAGTGACGGCATTGACACTATTTTAACCACGAAACAGTGCTTGTTAAATCCTAATAGAAACATCGGCCTGACACAACAGGAAATTGAACAGCAACTGCTGGAAAATCTGGGCGCTAAACGGGTATTATGGTTGGATCAGGAAAACCTGTCCGGCGATGATACTGATGCCCACATTGATACCCTGGCTCGCTTCTGCTCAGCCAACATCATTGCTTATACCAGTTGCGATGATGCTGATGATATACACTATACGAGCTTAAAATACATGGAAAGGCAATTACAGGACTTTAGAAACCAGGCAGGCGATCCCTACCATTTAGTCCCCCTGCCCTTGCCAAAACCGATTTATGACGAAGAAGGGCAACAATTGCCAGCCAATTACGCCAATTTCTTGATTATTAATCATGCCGTCATGGTGCCGGTTTATGGTGATCCTATGGACGCAGTTGCTCTGCAACGCTTGGCTGAATGCTTTCCCAAGCATGAAATTATTGCAACTCCGTGTCGGCCATTGGTACATCAATATGGCAGCTTGCATTGCATGACGATGCAGATTCCTGAAGGCGTATTGAGTCCTGTTGTTTAAATAACTCGCTACTTAATTTAAATCGGGACGGGTTTAAAAGCCCCGCCCCAATTTGAGATTTTATTAGATAAATCTCCCCTACCCCCCTCTTTTTCAAAGGGGGGGGGACTGAATACTTACTACTTTTCCTCTTGAAACTCAACCAAATACTTCCCGTAGCCGGCCGCTGCCATTTCTTCCGCCGGAATAAACCGTAACGCAGCCGAGTTAAGGCAGTATCTAAGACCAGTGGGTTTTGGGCCGTCAGTAAAAACATGACCCAGATGTGAGTTGCCATAACGGCTACGGACTTCAGTCCGTGGCAAAATCATAAAAAAATCTTTTTTTTCAGCGACATTGTCGGGAACCAGCGGTTTGGAAAAGCTGGGCCAACCGGTACCGGAATCATATTTATCCTTGGATGAGAACAGCGGTTCACCCGTGACAACGTCTACATAAATACCTGCCCGTTTTTCATTCCAGTAGGTATTTTTAAACGGCGGTTCTGTGGATTCTTCTTGGGTTACCTTATATTGCAGAGGCGTTAGGGTTTTACGTAAAACGTCATCAGACGGTTTGCTGTATGGGTCGCTGCTTTTTTCTTGACTGACTTTTAAATGCAGGTCATCGCCCCAGGTTTTTTCCAAATATTGATCGCGGCCTGATTTAAAACGGTAGTAGTTATAGCGGACGGGGTTCTTTTTGTAATAATCCTGATGATAATCTTCAGCGGGATAAAAAGCGTCAAACTTTCTTATTTCAGTGATAACGGGCGCGGTATAACGCCCCGATTTATTTAATACTTGACGCGACTGTTCCGCTTTTTGTTTTTGTTCTTCGTTATGATAAAAAATCAACGACCGATAGGTTTCGCCTCTATCAACAAATTGCCCGTCATTATCAGTTGGATTAATCATCCGCCAGAACGCATCCAGCAAGGTTTCATAGCTGATCAGGTTGGGATCATAATAAACCTGAACGCTTTCTACATGACCGGTAGCACCCATTGAAACATCTTCGTAACTCGGATTGGCAACGTGTCCACCACTAAAACCGGAAATAACTTCCTTTACACCAGGCAGTTTTTCAAAATCCGATTCCGTACACCAAAAACAGCCACCGGCAAAAGTGGCAATGGACTCGTTGACCAGCTTTACTCTCGCGGTTGTTTCGGCGTAACTGTTACCTGCAAACAGCGCGACAATGACACTATAGACTAAAAATATACTTGCTCTCATGGCACGCCTTGTTTAATTGGGTTACGGATTGATGGTGTCTGTTTGCCATGGCTTTTTATTGATGCGTGTGATTATGTTCGTGTTCGTGCTCATGCTCCGGCTCCGGTACATCGGCATGATGATGTTCGTCGCCGTGCTCATGATCATGACCGCCTTCGGTAACAGGAACCGCCTTAACCGCAACGCCATATTGATAAACCATTAAGCCACCCAAATCAGCACCCAGCACCATCAGCACACACAGCATGGCGGCAAGCAACAAGAACAGACTGTTAGCGGCTCCCCGGATTAAACCTCCATTTTTTATCCGCCATGCCGACAACGCGATGGCTAGAGAAAGAACCGATAAACCAAAATGTTTATGACTCTCCATAATCTCATGTACATTTTCTCCGTGTACAACTGAACCGGCGGCCATAAGTCCGGCAATGACAGTAAACACAGCGGCGATGCTGCCAATATAAAGAAACCAGCTGGCAACAGCACGCCATTGCGGTTTTTTTGCCAACGTGGCGACAACGTCCAAAACAAAAAAAGCAAATAAAAAAGCGATAGGGAAATGCACCAGTAAGGGATGAATATTATCCATACCAGAAATACCCGACAATAATGAAGAAAAAATATCTCCAGGCTCTTGGCTGATGAGGTTCTCAAAAAAAGCCAACAAGCTTGAAACGCTGTCGACAATACCGCCGCCGTGGTCGGCATTACCATGAATCTGAAAAGATAAAAAGTTGTTCATTATATTATTTGATAGATTTGAAAAGGATAATCTACTTTATATTTGAATAAATGCAAATATTCAGATTAAAGGTTAAAGAGGCATGGGCAGGAATAAGACTTTTCATACACTTAAACTCGTTGTTTCAGTTTTTTAGCTTGACTGCGGCAATCCCAGATAAATCAATATGTTTTCGTTAGTCG
>CAIQND010000671.1 GCA_903873045.1 uncultured Methylococcaceae bacterium
CTTATTCCGGCCTACGCCTATTGCTTGTTATAGCTGTCTTGCCAGAATCAAGCATTAAAAATTCGTTGTTTTTAATGCGATCGCCCTGTTTGGCAAAGGCTTGTCGGCATCGATGAAGTCTAATTGCGGTATAATAATCAGTTATCTGCTGTTCGCTTACTATTCCATGAAAGTCATCTTAACCGAAAAGCCCTCCGTTGCTCGCGACATTGCCAAATGTTTACATATAAACACTAAACGTGATGGTTATTTTGAGGGCAACGGCTATCAAATTACGTGGGCATTCGGGCATTTGGTTGAACTTAAAGAACCTGATGAATACCATCCCGAATGGAAACGCTGGTCGTTAGATGCCTTACCCATCATTCCCGAACAATTTGGCCTGAAAGCACGGGGTGACGAGTCAGCCCAAAAACAATTAAATATAATCAAGCGCTTGTTTGAAGCGGCAGACGAAATTGTCTGTGCGACCGATGCCGGACGCGAAGGTGAGCTGATTTTTAGATATATTTTGGCGTGGACACACTGCTTGCAAAAACCATTTACACGTTTGTGGATCAGTTCGCTAACGGATGAGTCTATCCGCAAAGGCTTTGCTCAATTACAAGATGGCAATGTCTATGACGGGCTTTATCGAGCCGCAAAATGCCGCAGTGAATCAGATTGGATCGTGGGATTAAATGCGACGCGCCTGTATACCCTTAAGTTTGGTCAGCAGGGGTTATTATGGACCATCGGTCGTGTGCAAACACCTGTGCTGGCGCTTATCGTGCAGAAAGACTTGGAGATTGCCAAATTTATTCCCAAGGATTTTTGGGAATTACATACTCTTTATAGAGCCGCTGATTTTCAGTATGTCGGTGGCCGCTTTGATCAAAAACCCGAAGCCGAGGCGTTGTTAAGCCAGATTGAAGGTCATGATTTTGAGATTACGTCAGTTAAAGGTAAGCGTGAATTGGTCAATCCGCCGTTATTGTATGATCTAACGGAATTGCAAAAAGACATGAGTATTCGTTATGGTTTGACGGCCGATCAAACCTTAACCTGCGCCCAGCAGTTATACGAAAAAAAGCATATCACTTATCCCCGTACCGATAGTCGTTGCTTAACCAACGACATGAAGCCTGGCATAAAGCCCTTGCTGGAAAAATTACGCCTGCGTTTTCAAGCACAAATAGCGGCACTGGATTTTGACAAGTTGCCCTTGGGCAACCGTTATTTTAATGATGCCAAAGTCAGCGATCACCATGCCATCATTCCTACGACGACTCTGCCGGGATCATTGGCCCATGATGAAGCTAAAGTGTATGAAGCGATTGTCTTGCGATTTATTGCGGCTTTTTATCCGGCTTGTGTCAAACAGATCACGACCGTATTGGGTGCTGTAAAGCACATAAAATTTAAAACCACCGGCACGATTATCGAAGCGCCCGGTTGGCAAATATTGTATAAAAACGACTCGGCCGGTCAAGCATCAAAAGGTGACGAGACAAAAATTTTGCCCAACTTTGTACAAGGTGAAACGGGTCCGCATCAACCCACAATTAATCAGGGTAAAACCACGCCGCCAAAACCGTATAACGAAGCCAGTTTATTGGGTATGATGGAGTCCGCCGGAAAAACCTGTGACAATGAAGAACTTAAAGAAGCCTTAAAAGAAAAAGGTTTGGGTACACCGGCGACCCGCGCATCCATTATTGAAGTACTCATCAAACGCAACTATATCCAGCGGCAAAAAAAGCTGTTACTCAGCACCGAATCAGGAAGGCACCTTATTTCCATTATTGCGGATGACCGTTTAAAGTCAGCGGCTATGACCGGCGAATGGGAAGCCAAGCTAAAAAAAATAGAACATAACACCTACAATCCCGATCAATTTATGGCGGAGATTATTCAGTTTACCCAGCAATTAAAAGATGAATCGACCAAGCCGCTTTATGATGACAGCAAGCTGGGCAACTGCCCACTCTGCCAGCATCCCGTTATTGAAGGTCGACAAGGCTATGGCTGTAGTCAATGGAAAGCGGGTTGTAAATTTGTTTTATGGAAACAAGCCTTCCATTTAACGGTTAGCCGGGACATGGCCTGTCAATTACTGCAAAACGGTCGAACCTTAAACGCTTACGCCATTAAAATAAATGATGAGGTATTTAATGCCCAACTAACGCTGAATACCTTGGGCGAGATAGGCTATAACAAACTGCAAAATCAGCCGGTGCAAAATGTAACTGACGCGCTTGCCGATTGTCCGTTATGTAACGGCAAAATTATTGAAACCAGCAAAGCTTATAGCTGTAGTGAATGGCGCAACGGCTGCAAAGCAGTTATTTGGAAAACCATTGCGCATAAAACAATCACTCAAGCGATGGCTAAAAAACTGTTAAACAAAGGCGAAACCGGCGTTTTAAAAGGCTTTAAATCCACTAAAGGCACCGAATTTGAAGTCAATCTAAAGCTGGTTGACGGTAAAGTTGAAATGGATTTTACCGGTCGCTAATTTTTTCCTTTGGAGCGAATCCAAAATCAACCGATAATA
>CAIQND010000672.1 GCA_903873045.1 uncultured Methylococcaceae bacterium
GCGGCTGAAATATTACCGTCATGCAGCATCAGTACTTTTTGCAGGTGCTCCCATTCCAGGCGCTTTATCGATAACGGATTTTCACTAATCAAGACCGATGAGTCGCCTTCATTTTTATGAAGCGCACTGACAATTTCATCGGTATTAGCCGGTTTGGTTAAATAATGGATGGCACCGAGTTTTATGGCCTCAACGGCTGTGGCAATACTGGCAAACCCGGTCAGCATGACAATTTGGGTATTGTCATCTAATGAAATGAGCTTTTTTACCAGCTCCAGACCGGATTCATAGCCGATACGCAAATCGATTACGGCATATTCAGGAAGGCTTTGTTCGGCCAGAATCATGCCATCTTTTACATTGGTAGCCACCAACACGTCATAATTTCTTTTTTCCAATGCGGACTTTAATACACTGCAAAAAGTTTCATCGTCATCCACGAGCAACAGTCGGGGGTTATCCGTTTCCAGTATGGTCATTATCAGTCTCGGTATTTAAAAGGGGAAGTGTGATTTCAACACAGGCACCGCCTGAATCACTATTGGTTAGGTTAATATTTCCGCCTAAGCGATTGATCGTGGAATAGGTTAAAAACAAGCCGACACCCAGCCCCCGTTTTTTACTAACGACGGGTTGTTTACCGGCAAACTCAACAATCTCTGAAGAAAATCCGGAGCCAAAATCCCGAATTTTGATGGTTATATTATCTAAATCCCAAGTTGCGTGAAATTCTATACCCAATTCAGTCGGGGACGCTTCGGCGGCATTATTTAAAATGTTAATCAATGAATGGGTCAAGGTGCGTTCAGCAATGATTTTAGCATTGATAGCCACCTGGGGGTCTATAAAAAAACTAAGCTTTGCACCTGGCTTGTGGGTTCGCCATTGCTTGATGACATCATCAATATAATCTGTTAATAGTATCACACCACCTGATTCGGCACGCATTTCACCTGCTGATGCCGACATGACTGACAGGGCTTCTTTGCAACGGTTAATCTGTTGTTGCATAATCAACATTTTTTCGTTCAAATCCGGGTAACGGTGGCTAGGATACTCCTGTTCAAGCTCGTGAGCCACTATCGCAATAGTACCCAAGGGCGTTCCCATGTCGTGCGCGGCACTGGCCGCCAATGTACCCAAGGCAACAACACGCTCATCCCTTAGCGCATTTTCTCTGGCTTCGGCCAAACTTCGCTCCTGAACCCGGAGTGTTCTGGCCAACTCAACGACAAAAAATGCAACCAATCCGGCACTAAATACAAAACCAAACCACATCCCAAACATGTGTAAACTAAAGTAACTTTTATCATGCATAAGGTGCGAATTTTGCAGCATTCGATAGCTTTCTTCATTAGCATTTAGCATGGCGGGGTCAGGCATGTGAGGCTCTATGGACGGTAATGGAATATTGAACGCAATCAACATGGTATACAACGATGTGGTTAATATCACCATATACCAAGCATAAGCCTGAGGCAGCATGATGGCAGTAATAATCAGGGGCAACAAAAACACCCAAGTGATTGGATTGGAAGCACCGCCCGTCAAGTACAACAGCGCCGCGATGGTAAAGACATCAACTGATATCTGCGTAAAAATTTCCAATTCGGTAACTGGCTCATCCGTATCCAGACGCATTGAGGTATAAAGATTAATCGCGCCTGATGATAACACCACCAACCAAAGCTGCTGCTCCGGCAAGTTTATTTTAAGGCCATAGACAGATAAAATAATTAATACGACCTCACCCAGGATCATCATATTTCTGAGAATAAAAAGCCATTTAAGGTTTTGTCGAACCGGAATCTGTGATTGTGGAGATATATGTGTTAGCATTTTATTGACTAGTTGAGAATGATTGGGAATTAAAAGGCGCGAAATATCTAAAGATTATATAGGCTTTCAGAAATTAAATTTCTAATTTACGTTGCTGTAAGATCATACAGATAATATCCCTTGAAGGGATCGTATCTGTCGACATAGAAATTATTTGTCTGAAAGTGTATATAGACTTTCAGATATTAAATTTCCAACTTCGCCAATTAAAAACCATTAAAATCAATGTGTTTCTTGGTATTGTTTGGAAGTTATTTATCTGAAAGTCTATAGGTGTAAAATTAAAGCGGCTAGATGTTTGGCTACCCACTTTAGACGGGACAAGCAAAAAGACTTAACCGTCAATACGGTTAACTTGTAAGTATTCACCTCCCCCTTTGAAAAAAGGGGATTAAGGGGATTTATGGCATCCTTCATTCATCGGTTTACACTTTTTCTAATTACAGACGCGTAGGTCGGGTTAGCGAGAGCGTAACCCGACAAATCGTACTATCTGTGTCGGGTTACGGCTAGCGCCTAACCC
>CAIQND010000673.1 GCA_903873045.1 uncultured Methylococcaceae bacterium
AAGGCGAATCCATGCGCAAAAAAATGAATTCCTTGACTCAAGTTGAACACTTGGAGTAAAAATTCACTTCCACCGATGCGTTAGGTTTTAGGTGTTCAAGTTCAACCAGAATTAGTGTTCAAATTAATCAGAATACGCAGGCAGTAAAACCAGTGATTGTTGTTTTTGTTTCGATGTCTGAAAATGCCATTGTATTACCCCTCTTATTTAAAATTAAAGCCTAATGAATGTTATCGATTCGGTATTGATTTATATTAAAAACTCCATTCAGTTCAAGAATGTTGTTGTATCGCTTTTCTATCTTTTCTGGCACAAAACATTGGTTCACAAGTGTTTCAACAAGTAACATGTATTGCTGTGTAGCATGTGTTAGGGTCAAACCAATCGTATGTCTTGCTTCCATAGAAAACGGGGCAAAAGTACTTTGCCACGCATGACGGAACAACCATAGTACATCTGACGGTATCCGCTCTGAAATATGGATCAAATTGGTTTGTGCTTCTGAAGACGGTACGAGAAGGACAGAATCAGTATAGTCCTGTACATATTTCTCAAAAACCTGCTCTTCAATCGAAGCGGGAGACTCTGTATGCGAGGCATCCGCACCAGCCAGCAAAGCCTGATCAAGAAGAAACTGCCGTTCGTTCCATGCGAACACAGCGTACAAAGAGAGCTTTGGTGAACGGCTTATCGCAAGCTTTGCCCACGGGCTATCCAAATAGCATGTAGCTTCAGATATCAAGTTTTCTGGAACAATTGGGGGGCTAACGGGAGCTGTTTTTGCCGCTATCAGCGGTCGATAAACAAAAAAAAGTGTGATGTTGGCGGGAACTTCAGAATTTTTGCCACATTGCGCACTTTCACCAAACTTGTCCACGACATACTTTGAAATTGAAGTGACAAACGCCTTAAAATTTGAATCCCCTACGGTGGCGAGTGATTCGCCAGATAACTGTCTCCCCGTTGATTCATCTATAACCTGCATTGAATATTTCATTTGGGGAGAACACCTCTCTGTAGAGTAAGCAGTTTTTATTGCACTTAAGCTTATCAATAGCGAAATAAACACTGCAATGTAAAAATTGTAAAATTGAATATTTGTCATTTTTATTTTTGTACATGAGAAAAACAAAATCATTGAACCCAGACTCTAATACTGCTACCTTAAATAGCATTATTCATTTAATAACAGTAATATAGATGCATAAAAGAAAGTTAAACTCCTGGGTATATTCAGATATAATTGAAATTCACTACATTTCATGGATATATTCAAAGCCCATGGCTTCCATTCACGGTTGTTTAAACGGGTTGCTGTCATTAAAAAACAAGGGGTTGTCTGCGAAAGGTAAAAAAATTATTTCGCTTATGGGATGCCTTATGTGTTTCTGAGCTGTTTGTTAATGTTTTTTTGGGGGCAGTCATTTAACAAAAAATACGCTTCATAACGTAATAGCATTATTAGCTTTAATGTTTAAGATACTAAATAATTGTTACAAAAGGAATTAAAATGTGATTTATTTTTATAATTGCAATTTTTGCAACTGGGTTGGGTTGGGTTGGCTTGGCTTGGCTCGCCTCGTACTTTGGCACAGTCTCACTGCCCACAGCCGTATAGGGTACGCTGCGCGTACCTTTTTTTAAACTAATGACCCATAAAAAAGGTACGCACAGCGTACCCTACACAGCTTTAATTACATCGATCCCACGCTCTCGGAACGAGGGAACGATGTAAAAACTACTCACATTCCAAACCTTCAACCCGCTGAAAGCCTCTGGGTAAATGCAAACCTCTTTTGGCGCGGCTACCGGTGTAATGTTCTATATCCGCTGCTTTTAACGTTAAAAAGCGTTTACCGGACACCACTTTTAACGGGCTTTGTTCGGGTATGGACAACACCGCGACCACATAATCTGTTTCTTCAGCCAAATCAGCGGGGGGAATCTGTATCAGTTTATTGCCTTTGCCGCGTGCCAGTGCCGGTAAATCAGCCACAGGAAAAACCAACAAACGGCCTTGCAAGGTAACGACTGCCAACAAATCCGATTCATTACGGACAGGCACGGGTTTTAAAACTTTGGCACCCGTGGGAAGGGTAATCAATAACTTGCCCGCCTTATTCTTGCTCGATAGCTCTTTTAACTGGACTCTGAAACCATAGCCAAAATGACTGGCCAATACAATCCAGTCATCAGGATTACCGGCAAGCAAATGCGTAAACATTGAACCGGCAGGTGGATTAAGTCGACCGGTTAACGGTTCGCCTTGCGTTCTCGCTGAAGGTAAATCGTGGGCAGAAGTGCTATAAGCACGTCCGGTAGAATCCAGTAAATAAACAGGTTGTGTTGAGCGGCTTTTTACGGCATCCAGAAAGCTGTCTCCGGAACGGTAATTTAAACTGTCGACTTCAATATCATGACCTTTTGCCGCGCGTATCCAGCCTTTTTCTGACAAAATAATGGTTAACGGTTCATTACTGATTAGCGCGGTAGTTTGCAGGGCAACAGCGGCTATTCTTGCAACAATCGGCGAACGACGATCATCGCCATATTGCTCGGCATCACGCTCAATTTCTTTTCTGATCAAGCGGTTTAGCAACAGCTTGGAACCCAAGGTTTTTTCCAATGCAGCGCGTTCTTTTTCCAGCGCATCCTGCTCACCCCGAATCTTCATTTCTTCGAGCTTGGCCAGATGCCTTAACTTTAATTCCAGGATAGCTTCGGCCTGAATATCAGTCAGCCCAAACCGCGCCATTAATACCGGCTTGGGATAGTCTTCGCTACGAATAATGGCAATGACTTCGTCAATATTTAAGTAGGCAATTAATAAGCCATCGAGTATGTGCAACCGCGCCAGCACTTTATCCAAGCGATACTGTAAACGTCGCCGTACCGTTTCTGTACGAAAGGCCAGCCATTCAACGAGAATATCCCTGAGTCCTTTGACTTTTGGCTTGCCATCCATGCCTATCATGTTCATATTGACACGATAGCTTTTTTCCAGATCGGTCGTGGTAAACAAATGCGACATAACCGCGTCAACATCAATGCGCTTGGATTTTGGAATGATCAATAAGCGGGTAGGATTTTCATGATCCGATTCATCCCGCAAATCTTCAATCATGGGCAGTTTTTTCGCCAACATTTGCGCAGCGATTTGCTCCATCAACTTGGCTCCGGATACCTGATGTGGCAGCGCGGTAATGACAATATTACCCTCTTCCTGCTCATAAATAGCCCGCATTTTTATCGAACCGCCGCCGCTAAGATACATTTTCTGTATATCCTCAGCCGAGGTAATGATTTCAGCATCGGTTGGATAATCAGGCCCTTTGATGTGCTCGAACAGGTCTTCCAGGGTGCTGTCAGGCTTGTCCAACAATTGCAGACAAGCAGCTGCCACTTCCCGAAGATTGTGCGGCGGTATATCCGTCGCCATACCCACGGCAATACCCATGGTGCCGTTAAGCAGGATATTGGGCAATCTTGCGGGCAACAACACCGGTTCTTTTAAGGTGGCATCAAAATTATCCGACCATTCAACCGTACCCTGCCCTAATTCGCTTAGCAAGGTATTGGCATAAGCGGTCAGGCGTGATTCGGTATAACGCATGGCAGCAAATGATTTTGGATCATCCGGTGAGCCCCAATTGCCCTGCCCGTCAACCAGTGGATAACGGTAAGAAAAATTCTGCGCCATCAATACCATGGCTCCATAACAGGCAGAATCTCCGTGCGGATGGTACTTACCCAACACATCGCCGACGGTACGTGCCGATTTTTTATACTTGGCAAGGGCGTTTAAACCCAGTTCGGACATGGCAAAAACAATACGCCGCTGCACCGGTTTTAAGCCATCGGCAATATGTGGCAAGGCTCGGTCGAGAATAACGTACATGGAATAATCCAGATAAGCTTTCTCGGCAAAATCCTTTAACGGCAGTTGTTCAAAATTTTCTTGTAGACCCACTTAAAACTCATCCTCTGATAATTCAACGTAAAGTGCACGACTTTTCTCAAGGCTTTCCTGGCGCATTTTCCTGCGCAGTTCAGCCGCCACAAAATGCTTTTTTTCGGCCTCCGTTTCCAGTATTAAACGAGGTACTTCAAAAGATTTACCCTGTTCATCAATAGCCACCATGGTAAAGTAGCAAGAAGTCGTATGCCTTTTCTCATTGGTTCTTAAATGTTCGGCAACCACTTTTACCCCGATTTCCATTGATGACCGACCCACATGATTAACCCGGGCAAAAAAAGTCACCAACTCACCGACATTGACTTGCTGTCTAAAGAATACCTGATCCAGCGCGGCAGTCACCACATAATTTTTGCAATATTTGGCCGCACAGGCATAAGCCACCTGATCCAGTAATTTTAATAAAGAACCGCCATGCACATTACCCGAAAAATTAGCCATATCGGGTGTCATCAGCACAGTCATTGTTAAGGATTTTTCTTGTTTAGTCATTTTTTATCGGAAATATTGGTAGAAGTATTCTTATAAAATTAGCGTAATGATTATTTTTTTTCACAGTTCAGACCCCCGTTTAATACGAGGCGTAAAGGTAATCCTGGCGTTGATTTTTTATAACGCTAGTATATCAGGATTGTCAAAAGACCCGCATCCGTAGTCACTGCCATTAAGTTAAGGATCGTGCATGAAATAACTGAACCATTTATATCCCCTCACCCCAGCCTTCTCCCAGAGGGAGAGGGAGCAAGATGCCTAAGTTATTTCATGCGCATTCCTAAATCAACATGCAACAGCTAACACCCTTAAATTTAAACATAAAAAAAGGCAGCTATAAGCTGCCTTTTTTAACGGTATCAAACAAAAACTGCTTACAGTTTTTCTTTGATACGCGCTGCTTTACCTGTCAGATCACGCAAGTAATACAATTTAGCGCGACGGACATCGCCGCGACGCTTAACAGTAATCTCGCTGATAATAGGGCTGTGAGTTTGAAAAACACGCTCAACACCTGTACCATGAGAAATCTTTCTGACGGTAAAAGCAGAGTTTAATCCGCGATTACGTATTGCAATCACAATGCCTTCAAAAGCCTGAATTCTCTCACGCTCGCCTTCTTTTACCTTAACTTGAACAACAACAGTATCACCTGGATTAAATTCAGGAATCTGTCTTAGCTGTTCATTTTCCAATACATCAATAATATTGCTCATCACCACACCCTATTCAACTTCACTTTTAAATTGTGTCAGCAGATATTCCTGCTCTGCACTTAAATTCTTGTTTTTTAATAAATCCGGCCGTCTTTGCCAAGTTCTACCCAACGCCTGCTTCATGCGCCAGCGCTCTATATCCGCATGATTGCCGCTCAATAAAACGTCCGGTACTGAACCTGTTTCAAGCTGTTCAGGCCTGGTAAAATGCGGATAATCCAACAAACCATTCATATGAGAATCTTGCAGGGCAGACTCTTTATGGCCAAGTACACCCGGTAATAAACGGGTTACGGCATCAATAACTATCAATGCAGCCAGTTCACCACCGCTAATAACGTAGTCACCTACCGACCATTCGTCATCACAATCCCTATCAACAAAGCGCTCATCAACACCCTCATAGCGCCCTGCAACCAAAATTAATTGCGAAATATCGCAAGCTTCTGATAACAAAGCCTGTGTGATTGGCTTGCCTTGTGGACTTAAATAAACCACTTTTGCCGTGCCACTACCCGCCTGCTTTGCATCATTGACTGCATCGTGCAAGGACTGGTATTTCATTACCATTCCCGGCCCGCCACCGTAAGGACGATCATCAACCGTTTTGTGCTTGTCGTGCGTATAGTCTCTAGGATTCCATACCGACAAACTGACTATCTCGCGCTCTATTGCCCTGCCCGTTACACCGTAACTTGCAGCCGCTGTTATCATTTCGGGAAATAATGTTACAACATCAAATCGCATGAGGGTGATTAAAAGTCAGGATCCCAATCCACAACCATCTTGCCAGCTTCCAGATCAATAGCCATGATTGTTTGTCCCTGTAAAAACGGAATGACCCGCTCCCGCTCTCCTTTAACAATAACGACATCATTTGCGCCAGTTTCCAACAGACTTTCAACAACACCTAACTGAACGCCCAAATCGGTTTCAACACTCAAACCAATTAAGTCAGACCAATAATATTCGTCTTTTGCCACTTTTGGTAATTGTTCGGGGGTTATATAAATATCCCACCCCATAAAGCTTGCGGCTTGATCTCTATCATTAACGCCATCAAGTTGAGCGACTACCGCTTTACCCTGTAGCTTTCCGTCAATAACATTAACCAATCGGGTTTCACTATCTTTTTTTAGCAACCAAGGTGAGTAACTTAAAATATTCTCTCTACACTCCGTAAAGGAAAATACTTTAACCCAGCCTTTTATGCCAAAAACGCCAGAAATTTTCCCAACGTTTATTTGTTGCTGATTTGACAACAGCTTATGCAGCTGCCTTAACGGCGTCTTTAATCAACTTTGCAACGCGCTCGGAAGGTTGAGCGCCATTGGCTTTCCAGTAATCAACGCGAGCACTGTCCAAACGCAATCTTTCTTCATTGCCACGTGCCAATGGATTAAAAAACCCTACACGTTCAATATAACGACCATCCCGACCGCTTCTGCTATCGGTTACAACAACGTGATAAAAAGGGCGATTCTTAGCGCCACCTCTTGAAAGACGAATGGTTACCATCTATTTTCCTCAAATATACATTTAATCATTGTTAATCTGCCTATTTTACGCGAATTTTACTATAAGTGAAGTACAAATTAGAAAGAATCAACACTTAGCCTTTTTTTTTCGCGTAACTACTCGTTAAAGCAACTAAAAAAACTACTTTCTCATACCGCGTACATTGCTTTTTATGCCGCGTATCATATTAGCCATATTGCCTGATTTAAACTTCTTCATCATTTTCTGCATCATCAGATATTGCTTCAAAATACGGTTAACATCCTGCAACTGTTGGCCACAACCGGCTGCAATACGCTTTTTACGATTACCTTTTATCAAATCAGGGGTGCGTCTTTCTTGAAAAGTCATTGAGTTAATGACGGCAATCTGACGCGCAAGCTCCTTGTCATTCACCTTATCTTTCATCTCTTGAGGAATGCTGCTCATGCCGGGTAATTTGTCCAGCAGGGAACTGACACCGCCCATACTTTGCATTTGTTGCAATTGCTCACGAAAATCTTCCAGATCAAAGCCCTTGCCTTTTTGCATTTTGCGGGCAAATTTTTCAGCTTTTTCCTTGTCAACTTTTTGCTCAATCTCTTCAATAAGACTCATCATATCGCCCATACCCAAAATACGGGAGGCTATACGATCAGGATGAAAAGGTTCCAGGGCATCGGTTTTTTCGCCAACACCAATAAATTTGATAGGCTTGCCGGTAACATGCCGTATCGACAGCGCCGCACCGCCGCGTGCATCACCATCGGCTTTAGTCAGAATAACACCGGTCAAGGGCAAGGCATCATTAAAGGCTTTTGCAGTAATCGCAGCATCTTGCCCCGTCATGCTATCCACCACAAATAACGTTTCGACCGGGTTGATTGCGGCGTGCAGGGCTTTAATTTCGCCCATCATTTCATCATCAATATGCAAACGACCGGCAGTATCGATGATAATGACATCAAGAAACTTTTTCTTGGCCGCTTCAATTGCATTTTTGGCAATATCAATCGGCTGTTGCGACAAATCGCTGTCAAAGAAAACCAAATCAACTTCATTCGCCAGCATTTCCAACTGCTTAATAGCCGCCGGACGATAAACGTCAGCACTGACCACACCGACTTTTTTCTTTTGATTTTCTTGCAGCCAACGACCCAACTTGGCAACCGTCGTGGTTTTACCCGCACCCTGCAAACCGGCCATCAAAATAACCGCAGGCGGAACCGCCTTGAGATTAAGACTTTCATTCGCCTCACCCATGACTTTGACCAGCTCAGACTGAACCAGCTTGATCATGGCTTGACCCGGTGTCAGACTGGCCTGCACGTCCTGCCCTAAAGCGCCCTCTTTGACCCGCTCAATAAAATCCGTAACAACCGGCAGAGACACATCAGCCTCAAGTAAAGCCATACGCACTTCGCGCAGCGTTTCCTTGATATTATCTTCAGTCAGGCGACCCTGACCTTTAAGCTTTTTAAGCGTAATACTTAATCGATCGGTTAAATTATCAAACATGTCTATGTCTTTATTGTTTAATCTTAAGGAAACTACTCGCGAGTACAAATGCGCTAGGACTATTTAATCGCGTATATTACCATATACATTAAGACCTTTGCACCCGTTGCAATGACTGAACAATTAATTAGGCTAACATTACCTTAACCGGCACTTTTGCCCGCCCTCACCTATAAGCCAATGAACACCACAGCAATCGCGACCCTATCAATCGTTACTTACCTGGCAAGCACCCTGCTTATTATCCGGCATATTGACCAGAGCCGTATGCATCGTGCCGCCCTTTATCTGGCATGGACGGCCGTTTGCAGCCACTTTTTATATACAGCGATTATTTTCCAGCGCAGCAACGGCTTTAACTTTAGTTTTTTTAGCACCGGCTCACTGGTTGCCATGATTGTTGCCCTGCTTTTATTAATCGCGACGCTCAACAAACCCGTCGAAAAATTGGGCATTGCACTCTTCCCCATCGCGGCCGGCATGTTGGGGCTGGAGCTAAACTTTGCCCACAAAACCCAACTACTATCTAGCTACAACTGGGCAATGAGCACCCATATCCTGACCTCCATCATTGCTTTTAGCCTGTTAAACATTGCCGCCCTGCAAGCCATCTTACTCGCCATTCAAGACCAGCAATTAAAAAGCCATCCACCCAAACGCATCATCCAATCATTGCCACCGCTACAAACCATGGAAGCCCTGTTATTTCAAATGCTCACCACCGGCATTGTGTTCCTGACCATTTCATTAATCAGTGGCTTTTTGTTTATAGAAGATTTATTTGCCCAGCATCTGGTACACAAAACCGTGTTATCGCTACTGGCATGGATCATATTTACCGGCCTTTTAATCGGCCGAAAATGTTACGGATGGCGCGGACAAACAGCAATACGCTGGACATTAATCGGCTTTATATTGCTGTTATTGGCCTATTTTGGCAGCAAACTGGTTTTGGAACTGATTTTGCATCGATGAGACGGGCTGTAGGGCATAAAAACGAGTACAAGCCGACTTTGAGCGCAATTAATAAAGAAAAGCATTCACCACGAAGACACGAAGGACACAAAGAAAAGCAAAAACGGTTAACGTTATTCTAGTTCCCAAGCGGGAGCTTGGGAACCGAGAAGCCGAAGCGGGAGCTTAGGAAACAGCAGAAACTGCAATAAAAAAACTAACAACATTGTAAAAAATAATGTTTTTAAATTAAAAATGAGGTATAAATGACTTGCGTAAGCAAAAGCAACTGAAGATTTGTTGTTTTGTTATGCCATTGAATCAAAAAACACATACCCAAGCGTCCCAGCCTCACCGAAAGTGCGTTGATAACTCGGCGAATGCTTAATACCCAAAGTAAAACAATGGGTTGAATACAGATAGAGCAGAGAGAGACAATTGCTTCCTCGTATCTACTTTAAATCCCCGGGTAAAACCTGGCATGTAAAAAATAAAATACTTTAGAATTAACTACTTAACTATTACTAGTGTGCAATTTACCCTGGGATTTAAAGTAGATACGTTTCCTCATGCCGTACGCACAACTTATTGTAAGATAAGGACGGAAAGCTACGGAGCCTTTTTAAAGGCCAGCCGGGTCGCATTTATTAATGAAAATGTTCCTAAAGAGAATCTCATGAAACCTAAAAAAACCTTATTAATGTTGGCCTTGCTGGCCAGCACCGCAACAACCGGCACTGCCCAGGCATCGTTATTTGACCGTGGTAATGGCTTGATTTACAACGATGTAACCAACACGACTTGGGTATCAGATGCTAACCTGTTTGCAACTCAAGCGGCAGGTAATGCCAATCTGGTGACTGACATTATTGCCGCGAACCATGGTGTTATTTACGATTTGCCCAATGTATACGATACTGTTGCTAATAGCGGCATTTATACATTGACCAACGCAGACTTTGGAACCGATAGTGTTCGTATGGACTGGTGGGCAGCACAAGCCTGGATCGGATATCTGAACAAAACCAGTTACGCTGGCTACAACAACTGGGCTTTACCGGCTACCCCCGCAGCCACGGTAACGGCTGACTTTAACCAAACCGGCAGTCAAATGGGTGAATTGTACTACAACGAATTAGGTGGCGAAGCGAGAAAATCCATTAGCACCACTCATAATGCAAATTATAACCTGTTTACAAATATTCAGTCCTATGAGTACTGGTCAAGTACTGAACTCCTGGAGCTTTCTTACACCGCGCGGGTTTTCCACTTTAGTAGTGGCCTCCAGTACATTGAAAATAAGCAAAATCACGTATATGCATGGGCTGTTCGCACCGGCGATGTTGCCGCCGTGCCGATACCCGCCGCTTTCTGGTTATTCGGTAGCGGTTTGGTGTGCTTACTGGGCTTAAGGCGGGACACTGAGCAGCAGAATAATTTGCCAAGTACCAAAAAGTCCGTCATTCCGGCAGGGAGAGCAAAGCGAGGGTTGGCCGAAATCCAGTTGCCATGGATGGCAATTACAAAGCATACAATTGATTGATTTATAGACACAGAGATTTATCGGGTTACGCTGTCGCTAACCCGCGACTAACGTTGCAAATTACGATGTGCTAAGGGTAGAAACTATCTACCCCTACAACCTATCGTTACTCTTTCTGGGTTCACCGTGATTGTTCATAGTAAAAAGTGTCCCGCCTTAAGTTGGTAGCCCGAAACTGGAAGCCGGAACTTAGGAAACAGGAAATGTTTTTTATGAATGCAAATAACAGGTAAGTATTCACCTCCCCCTTTGAAAAAGGGGGATTGAGGGGGATTTATCCTGATATTACGTGATCACGCCAAACTCAGAAGAGCCGTATTAAATACCCAACCGCCCGCGCTTTGATCCCATAGCGAAAGATAAGGATTAAAACCGCCAGCCGCGATTAAATTGCCCGCTACATTAAGGCCGCCATTTACGGACAAGGTGTTGATAACAACAGCACTTGAATCAGCC
>CAIQND010000674.1 GCA_903873045.1 uncultured Methylococcaceae bacterium
CGACTATAATTCGTCATTAGGGCAGCTATCTGGTCGCAGCTATTATTTGATAGACTCACCCGCATCATTTTTTAAAATCAATGAATAAAAACTTGAACACCGAGTAATAGATTGACGGATTAAACCCATTCGATTGGCTTGTTTATCTAAAGACTCATCGATAAATAGAGTAAGTTAGGCAACCTCTTATTGTTGCGCACTGCGCAACATGCTAAACTTTAAAAATGATTAAATCGTTTCGCCATAAAGGTCTCAAGAAGTTCTTTGACTCTGCTTCATTAGCGGGTATCCAACCTCAACACGCAAAACGCTTGCGAATGCAGCTTGTGGCGTTAGATACCGCAACAACCGTTGAAGACATGGATATCCCGGGCTTCAAATTGCACGCGTTGAAAGGCTCAGTCAATGATAGGTGGTCAGTTTGGGTGAATGGCAACTGGCGTGTTACGTTTGAATTTCAAAACGGAAATGCTTTTATACTTGATTACGAGGACTACCATTAATGACTATGCATAATCCACCTCACCCTGGCGAGTTTATTCGAGAGGTCTATTTGGAACCTTTCGCAATCACTGGCAGGCAACTTTCTTTTAAACTTGGCGTTTCTCCCTCTACCTTGAACCGTATTTTAAAAGGTAACAGCAGTATAAGCTCAGAAATGGCGCTTCGTCTTTCCAAGGCATTGGGGCGTTCCCCTGAAAGTTGGCTCGCTATGCAGGGCAACTACAATCTTTGGCATGCCAGACAATTAGTCAATCTTGATACCGTGGAAAAAATTGAATTTAGAGCCGCATAATTAATCGGCACAGCAAAATTTTGAAAAGAAAATAGCGAGTAGCCTCGATGCAATAAAGTGGAATCGAGAATTTATCAACTCCGAATACGCACCACTGCGTTACATCGAGGCTACTTGATTGGACGCTTCATATAGAGCCATGTAGAAGTAAAGCAACATTTGATCACCCTCACCCCAGCTCTCCCGGAGGGAGAGGGAGCTTAATGTTGCTTTACTTTTAAGCCACTCTATAATTCTTTATCATTAAGTTAACCGTATTGACTGTTAAACCTTTTTGCTTGTCCCGTCTAAAGTGGGTAGCCACATTCTTAATACAAGCGGTTTAATAATCTATAATGTATTAAAAATGTAAGTATTCACCTTCCTATTTGAAAAAGGGAGGTGAATACTTACATTTTTTGTGATAAAAAAGTGTCAACTACTTTTTTTATGAAGGATCCCGACTACTCGCACTTAATTGACAATATAGAGTGGCTTAGAAGTAAAGCAACATAAAGCGCTCTCTCCCTCTGGGAGATGGCTGGGGTGAGGGTGGTCGAATGTCGCTTCACTTCTAAATGGTTCTATATAAATTAGCCAATCTCAAAAAACCAACATAAATACTCAATGGTAATTAAATATCAATAGTTCGGACAGTTTTTGTAATCACTTGATTTTAAAATATTTCAAAAAACTCACTTAAAAATATAAAGTTTTTATTTTCAAATAGTTATCTTTCTACGGACTGTTATTTCTGTTATTTTATAAAAACTGTCCGAATTATTGTTAATATAGGATATAGAAAAAAATTAATTTTACAATACGTATAAATACCTATTAGCAGTATAAATTACACAGCTCTCTTTAAAAAATGGGGATAGCAATGCGAGAGTAAATGGAGATTGATCTAATAAAACATCCCCTACCCCTCTTTTCCAAAGAGGTGAACTTAATGACTACCTTAAGATTCAGATCGTCAATAATAATATTGTAAAGGCTTAACCAAGACAATTTAAATCAGTCGAAGGAAATGATCCCATCCAATATGGAACCCGTTCTTTCGGGCGCTTCCGCTACTTGGGGGACACAAGTCACTTTGCTCCTTCTCCAGCGGGAGAAGGTTGGGATGAGGGGGATTAGGTGATTTCCGGAGAATATTTTACCCATCAAAAGTAGGGGTTTCCCAATCA
>CAIQND010000675.1 GCA_903873045.1 uncultured Methylococcaceae bacterium
ATATTGCTGGGGGAGAGCAGTGCGGCATTAAGCGCGATGGGCGATTGTTTGAAAGGAATATTCATCGGTCAGTGATTGTTTTAAGTGTAGGTGGCAATTATACCATTATTAGCTGGCGTTTTCGGACAGCCTCCTAGTTAATGGTGAGCCACGGGCGGTCGAATTGCGGATGATGAGGAAAAATAAAACGCCAATTTGGGTGCATTTGGTGATCTCCCTGCATTACGATGGCGACAACCGCGTGTTTCGCATTGTGTTGACCGACATTGCCCAGCTTAAAGAGTCGGAGGACGTGTTGCGAAAGAGTGAGGAAAAATTTCACGCTATCGCTGATTACACGGTGGATTGGGAGCTTTGGTTCGCCCCGTATGGTAAGCTTCTCTGGGTGAGCCCCTCCGTGGAGCGAATAATAGGATATACGCAGGAAGAATTGTTGGCGCTGCCGGACTACTTTGCAACTTTGATTGCGGAGGAAGACCGCCAATTGATGAATGCAAACTTTCAAAATGCGCGGCGCGGCGGCGCGTGCAATAATCTGGAACTCCGGCATATCCACAAGAACGGGTCTAAGATATGGTTTGGTGCGTCATGGCAGACGATTTTCGATAAGGAAGGCAAGTCACTGGGTGTCCGGATGAATTTACGTGACATCTCTGAGCGTAAACATATCGAATTGGCGTTGCGCGAAAGCGAGGCTTTCGGTCTTGCCATACTGGACTCGGTGGCCGCCGAGATCGCCGTACTGGATGCTGATGGGGTCATTGTTTTAGTTAACCAACCGTGGCTGCATTTTGCCTTGGAGAACAGTAGCGAGCAGGGTATCTTGGTGCCGCAAACGGAAATCGGCACCAATTACTTGGCGGTTTGCAGGGCAAGCGCTGCATCTGCATCGGATGCTGTTGCTTCAAGCATCGGTGAGGGCATTCAAGCGGTTTTGGATCGTCGGTTACCCCGCTTTACCATTGAATATCCCAGTGATTCTCCACAGCAACAGCGTTGGTTCAGCGTGGTCGTTACCCCGTTGGGAAGCGGAGGGAAAGGCGTTGTGGTTTCTCATGTCGATATTACCGAGCGCAAACAAGCCGAACTAAAGCTTCAGCTCGCCGCCAGCGTTTTCACACATGCCCGCGAAGGTATCATGATTACAACCACCGACGGCACGATTGTCGATGTCAACGAGGCTTTTAGCGCTATTACCAGTTATAGTTACGATGAAGTGATAGGCCAGAATCCACGCCTACTAAGCTCCGGCCGTCACGGACATCAGTTTTACAGTGATCTGTGGCAAAATCTGACTGAAAAAGGCCATTGGTATGGTGAAGTCTGGAATCGGCGTAAGAACGGCGAGGTATACGCCTTGATGCAAACCATCAGCGCCGTGCGCGATGCCGAGGGTAACCCTTGGCATTACTTGGCGCTGTTTTCCGATATCACGCTGATTAAGGAGCGCGAACAGGAGTTGGAGCACAGCGCTCACTACGACCCATTGACTAATTTACCCAACCGCATCCTACTGGCTGACCGTCTGCACCAAGGCATTGCCCAGGCTCGGCGGCGTGGGAATCTACTGGGTGTGGCCTTTCTCGATCTTGATGGTTTTAAGATTATTAACGATCAGTACGGGCATGAAGCCGGTGACCAATTGCTGATTGCTGTGGCTGACAATATGAAGCAGGCTCTGCGCGAGGGTGACACTTTGGCCCGCATGGGTGGCGACGAGTTTGTTGCCGAGCTGCTTGATCTGGTCGATGTCGAAGCCAGCGCACCGATGTTAGTCCGCTTGCTCGCCGCTGCTGCCGAGCCGATGCAGTATGGTGATCTCACCCTTCAGGTCTCGGCCAGTTTGGGCGTTACCTTTTACCCGCAGGCAGAAAATATCGATGCCGACCAACTCTTGCGTCAGGCCGACCAAGCCATGTATCAGGCCAAGCTGGCGGGCAAGAACCGTTATCATATCTTCGATGCCGTGCAGGACAGCCGCGTCCGTGGGCGTTACGAAAGTCTGGAGTTCATCCGTCGTGCCTTGACTCGGTGCGAATTCGTACTGTATTACCAGCCCTATGTGGACATGCGTAAAGGCACGGTCATCGGTGCAGAAGCACTTATCCGTTGGCAACATCCGGACAAAGGTCTGCTGTCGCCGG
>CAIQND010000676.1 GCA_903873045.1 uncultured Methylococcaceae bacterium
AATAATCTCTGTAGGTCGGGTTAGGCGCTAGCCGTAACCCGACACAGATAGTACGATTTGTCGGGTTACGCTCTCGCTAACCCGACCTACGCGTCTGTAATTAGAAAAAGTGTAAACCGATGAATGAAGGATGCCCAAAATAAAGATTGCAGTGTCAGTAAGCTCATAGCGCATCTCGTAGTCACCGACAATCAATCGCCGAACATTGCGCGGTGAAAACTCTATAAGACGCTCGCCAAGCTGTGGATAAATTAAAAGTTGTTCCGCTGCCGCAACTAGCTGCTGCACAATTTGAATAGCAGCTCGTGAATTAACTTGATGTAAAAATGCATGGAGGCGAACTAAATCCTGGTTGGCGATTGTCGTCCATTGCAGCCTCATGATGCTTATTCTGCTTGATTGAGGCTCTTAGCCCAAGTCACAACCGAAGAATGATCGACAAGCTGATTAGCATCGACATTAGCTAAACCGTCAAGAGTAAACTGGTAGCGTTTGGTTTCGAGATCAACCCAAGAAGCTATGGCTTGCCGAACGATCCAACCTTTGGGGCGGTCAAGCCGTGCAGCGAAGAAGTCAACTTGTTCAGCAAGATCGATTGGAATATGGGCGGTGACGACACGGTTGTTCATAGTGAATCCTCATAAATTATAATTGGCAACTATAATCAAGATAATTAAGATTGTCGAGGATAGATGCTGCTAATTTAAATGTTGATAGAATCTGATTTGGATGAAAAATGTAAGTGGCGGCTTTATAAGTAATCGTTCAGAAGTCTTTTAACATTTCTTAATATGACAAAGTGCTTGCAGCAAGCAGATTATATAAAGTTGACGGTAATTTATTTTGTTAAAAGACTTTTGATCACCTACTTATGATTTCATTAGCCTTCTAAATCTAGCTGGATGTGTTTGATTGTAAGACTGCTTGGTTTTCTGAAGCGTTGAGTGAGTTAGGTATTTAACTTTACTCTGACCCCAGTTATTTCCAAAGTCAGAAGAGCCATAAAAATGTTATTGTGAAAGTAAACAAACTAAAGTACTATAAAAAGCAAAGTTTGTTTGATAAGCAATGTAAGTGATGGTTTTAGGGGATTTCATTAACCTTCTAAATCTAGCAGGATGTGTTTTATTGCAAGCTCCATTTTCTGGTGCATTGAGTTAGTTAGATGTTTAACTTTATTCTGACCCCATTTTTCTTCAATCTTACTTCATCCTAATTTTTCACTAATTTATCAAGTAGTTATATAATTATCATGCGTATCAATAAATTATTCAGTGCTTTTATTCAGTGCTTTAAACATGTTTTCTGAATTCTCAATTTATAGAGTTGCTATTTTAACAAGTCTACTTATTTTATCTGGATGTGTTTCATTACCCCCAGGAACTGGATTAAATTCACCCACCAATACTAAAAGTCTGCTCAATCAGAAAGCTTGGATTGGTACGGTTAAATTAACCGATTATTCAACAGAAAATAAATCAATTGTTGAAGATTCATTACGGGGAAATATTACAGCCTATATTCAGCAAACTGGATATTTTACCGAAACCAATACATTACCTGGGAAAGCTGGAAATAATGACTGGATACTAGATTTTCAATTTGACCAATACCAACAAAATCGGAGCATGCATCCTGCCTATTTCCCTTTGGCTATTGCAACAGCAACTTTATACATTTGGTTTGGTGGTCCAATAGTTGTAGATAGTTCTGAGCTATCAGGAACATTAACAGTAAAAAATAGTACTGGGCAAACCTTACTTAAAACCAGTTCTAACGTACATGAAGAACATAATGTAAATTTCTGGTCACCAGACTATATACTTTATGACGGAAATAGACCAAGAACTACCTTAATGGATGATTTAATGAGCAAAGTTTATACTGGTATTCATTCTAAGATTAACCCCTAAAAACAACTTGAGATTATATTATGTCTATTTTTAAATACACCTTACTTATATCCATCATATTATTATCTGGTTGCGCAACATTTCGAGATGGAGCAAATCCTGCGATTAGCAAATGGCCTATCGATAAAGCAACCAAAAACAAAACACTTGCTTTACAAGTAACAGGTAAAGCACTGGTGAATAATCAAATCAAGGATGTCAATGTTCAATTTCTAGAAAAATGGCGAGAACAAGTTCTAAGAGCCTACGAAGATTCAAACCTTTTTTCCAAAGTCAATGTTGGCTCAGAACCTGCTGACATCCGTGCAGAAGTCGTACTGACTGACAAGGGAGAGGGAAGTACTGGGCTTGCCTTTTTAACTGGTTTGACGATGCTTATTATTCCAAGTCATGTTCATGAAGGTTTTACCATCAAAACGACTTTTAAAGACAAAGAAGGAAAAGTTTTAGGCATCTCAGAAAACGCAGAGTTTTCTGATACTTGGATACAATTATTTATGTTTCCATTGATGCCGTTTTATTTTCCAAGTTCGGAAGTTAAGGACATGCTATATGACCTTAATAGAAATACAATTATCGATGCGCATAGTAAATGGGTGTTTTGAAGTCGCGGCTGTCAATCAGCGTTGAAAAGTATCAACCTAACAACCACGGGGTCAGCCAGGTAGATCGGGCACATGCTTTTCGTGCCCGACATTTCGCGTTAAAACGCACGAATGGCATTGAAGAAATCTCTAGATATTCTGATTTTGACCATTGAAATATACAGAAACAAGGAATATCTACTATGACCCAACCTGATGAACAAGACCTTCGTATTGAGGAAATCATCGGCGATGAAGATGATGATGAAATTGACTTCGCAGACTGTGTTGATAAACTTTACAATCACCTCAAAGTATCATTACAGCTTCCGTGTAATATAACTGGAATCGAAGATTTCCGTTGGGAAGAACGCTATGTAATCGGCTCTGGTAATCGCAAGAAATACGAAAAACTTTGTAAAAACCAACCTTCATATAAAGACATTTTTGAGTTACTCTCTATTGAAAGAGAATCAATTTCCGAGTGGATGATGTATGGTTACGAAGATATAACTGGTCTGGTACGACGAACATCTGATGGTAAAGAGTTCTATCTTGGTCTTGCGGAAATCAAAGCGATTGATGAAAAATCAGTCAATTATCAACTATTGGATGATTACGCAGTGTGGTTCGTTAACAATCGATAAGAGACATTAGACAAAAGGATTCGGGCGGCCTAATGGTAATTATTCAGCCAGGTAGGTCAGGCATAGGCTTTTCGTGCCCGATATTTTCGCGTTAAAAACGCACGAATGGCATTGAAGAAATTTCTCGATATTCTGATTTTGACCGTTGAATGTTGGGCAACGAAAAGATGTTGCCCAACCTACATGACTATAAATTTATTAATGTCTTGCCGGTTTATCATATAAATCATTAAACAACTTAACCACCAGTAATATCATGGCTTGAGTCAATTCAATGGCAGGTACACGGCTGACCTGTTCAGCAGCAAACTCATCAATACATTCATTCAAAAACTTCACCAAGCCCATCTGTTGTATATTCTGTTTATACGTCGCAAAATGTTCTTGAATCCCCTCTCTCTTCGCTTCATCAACAGACCGGTTTTGCAGTAATAAAGCAAACTCGGCTTCCAACAGAATAGCTTGCTTTTCCATCCAGGCGGGGTCGTCGATAGCTTTTGGTGTGTCACCAAACGATTTTTGATACACACAAAGCGCATCAAAGCACAAATCCATAAACAGGTGCGCCATATCCTGATTTTGATCCGCAATAATAGACGTGAATATGCCAAATAGTGTTTGAAAAAGCTGCGGCTGATCGGCCTCAAATTGAGACATAATTATTTTGGCGTCGTCTTCTTCTATGCTTTTGGCATATTTCAGGGCTTGATATAGCTCGCTTTCAGTGAGTTCGTGCATGGTGCTCCCGGTTTAGTCTGGATAAGAAATTATTATTGATGCGCTTTTAGCGTTGCGGGTCTTAGTTATCCTTGAAGGTTCTGCCGCCTTGTTCAACGATAAGCGCCTTTTTTAACATTAAAACGACTTCAGGATACGTGTCATAAATAACTTTAATACCCTTGTAATATTCGATGACGTTAAAAGGCTCTTGATGTTGTCGCTCAATGGCCCTAACAAGAACCGACCGAAAGGTGGGCGATACCGTAACCATTCTGAGCGCTTTTATGATGCTGGTACTGGAATCCACTAAAACCAGATTAAAAGGCAGATAACTATCGTGATCTTCTATTTCTTCATCTTGAACCAGATGAATGGTAAAAGCCAAATCCGACCAATCAAGAAAGCCTTCGATTTTGAATAAAAAAAACAAGAGGTTTTTTTCAGCGAACAATCCAAACGAAGACACGCCATTTCGGAAGGCGGTAATATTTTTTTCTGACAATGAAAAATTAAAAACCAGCATGGGCGCACCACTATTTAAAATGATGCTCATACTTTCTTCCGGCACGTCAAACGAAAAGGTCTTGCCGACTGTTAAGCTAAGAATGTCCATCGCAATGCTCTATGTATAGTATGATATTGACCCTTATCATAGCATTTATTAAACCTGATTTTTAGCCTGATCTATTTTTTTTAGTTGCCAAAGCAACTGAAACCAGACAGAAAAACAGGAAAAAGCCACTGGATTTAGTATCATCCCTATTTATTATTAACATGCCAGGAAACAAAATGCCGGGTCAACTCGAACCTGAACAATTAAAATCTGATCTTATTCTGCCCACCATTATCCAGGGCATCATGCTAGCATTACTGATAACTTATATTATCGTCTGTCTGATTTTTGGCGACCAGATACAACAACCCCTGCCGGAAACTCAGCGAGTCCTGATTAGAACCCTACTGTACATAGTGGCCATCGCCACCTTGCCGTTGACTAATTTGCTTCGCTACATTCAACTGCGGCTTAATCAAACCATGCCATACTCAAATACGGCACCCAGACTGGAGGCAAAAAAACGTTATTTAGTGACGGTTATTGTATCCATGTCACTGATTGAAAGCGTTGGGATTTTTGGCGTTGTGATGTTTATTTTAGGGGACAACTTTAATACGTTGTTTATATTTTCAGGCATAGCTGCCTTAGGACTGTTTTTATATCGGCCTAAACTGAATGAATACGCGGCTATTGTTGAAGCGCTGACTACAGAAAAAACATGAATGAGGGGAAGTCGGGTGCGCGATGCAGCCCCCCCCAGACATTAACTTAAACTATGAACAATGAATAGCCTATTAACCACACATGAGCAGCAATATACAGGTATCGTCACCGTAGAGACGCGATTTATCGCGTCCCTCGGGTTATCATTTAGACGCGATAAATCGCGTCTCTACGGAGATTAATTTATGGTTGATAGGCATAAGGTTATTTCTGCGAAAGAACTTACCCATTAGACGAATCCAATCGCTTGCTTGATTGGGAAAATTCTACTTTTAATGGGTAAAATATTCTCCGGAAATCACCTAACTTCGGCATCTTGCTCCCTCTCCCTCTGGGAGAGGGCTGGTGTGAGGGAATATAAATGGTCAAGTTATTTCATGCGCGGTCCTAACTTCTTTTTCAAAGAGGGGGACTGAATAAGTACTCCCAAAGAGCGAATAATGGGATATTGG
>CAIQND010000677.1 GCA_903873045.1 uncultured Methylococcaceae bacterium
ATCAGTTTACTTGGTTAGTTTTGCACTCAATTGTCCTGACCATTGACCAAAAAAAGTACCAACAACAATGGAAATAGAGATTACCAGTAAAGGATTGCTCAGAGAAATACTCAGTAGAACCTCTTGATTTAATTTGTCAGGTGTTTGCAACAAATAAGCAAATGTTGATGAATAACCCAAAACGCTGGCAGGAATTGTAGCGAGTTGTGGAATATTTGCCGCAAGACACATAACTACCACAGCAATAGCAACGGTAACACCCGCCATAAAAGGAAAGCCAAGAAGGGCTGTTGATGGAATATTAGTGAGTAAAATAGCGGTGAACCAGGCCATAAATACACCGAAAATTCCACACACAATAGTGTTTATCAGCGCTTCTTTAGTTGCACCCAGAAAAAAGTAGGCAGCCCATGCGATAGTTGCGGCCCATATAAAAAAGAATCCGCTCAAAGGCCCTACTGCCAAAAATGTTGCAACACCGGCCAGACCGCCAATACTTAATGAGAGTGCGGTCAATGAGTCAAAAGAGAGTGCTTTTAGTTTATCCATAATATATATCTCAAAAAAATTCACCTCACTTTATAGTTAGTCAGATTTCACATTGAGGCGGTTCTATGAAATCCAACGTTTTGGGTTTATCGAACGACCTAATAAACCCGTCTTTATCGAGTGCTATCGAATATTACCCCAAAGCACTCAAATAAGTTGCCAATTCTATACGTTACTAATGATGCAGGTCAATTCGTAAGACGGCGTTCATGAATAGTCTCACTAATAAACAAGCCGGATTAAGGCGTTATTGTTAAAAAAAAATAGTTATTATTAATAATCGTTAAGCCTAAAAGTGTCTGCTTTTGGTTTTTATGATTAAATTCGACGCTTTTTAAATCTAAACAACACCTGTGTAGCTTGTATAAGCTCGGTAAACAGCAAGAGCCGATAACACCATAAAAATGGTTCCGCTAATTTTATGCAACAAGACTAAAGACACCTTTTTTAATAGGGTGCGTCCGGCAATAATACCCAACGCCGATATTGATGCCAGTGCTGTTGTAGAGCCCAACCAGACTGCCAGTGGTGCGGCAGTGCTGCTTAAAGCAACGACAGCCAGTTGAGTTTTGTCACCAAATTCAGCCACGGTAATCAATAAAAAAGTGGTAAAGAAAATACTATGACCGCTTTTTTCCTTAACGACCTCATTTTCATCATCGGTTTGCATGCGTAAAGAATGAATTCCAAAAGCGGCAAACAAAAAAGCCACCGTGGCCGCTACGATGTAGTCCGGCAACCAACTGGCAATGGCAACACCAAAAACAACAGCCAAGGTATTTAAAAAAGAAAAAGCCGCAATAGCGCCCAGCAAAACCGGCATAGCACGGTGTCTGGATGCTAAAGTCATGCAAACCAGTTGACTTTTATCGCCAATTTCCGCAGCTGCAATCAGGGCAAAACTGGTAGCGGCTGTCGCTGATAGCTCAGTAATATTGTCGGTAGCCAGTAACGATAAAAAACGTTCTACTGAAATATGAAAAACGTTGGAAAAATTATCAGTATTTAATGTGTTTAAAAAGTGCTGTACATTGTTTTGAAGCGTGTCCATTCTTGTCCTTGAAAACGCCCGGGTCGGCTAATCTCAACCAGACGGTGGTGAAAGTCGTATTAGCTCCATAGACATCAATTTAAGACATTTCACCACGAAGAAGAAGAGCACGAAGATTTTTCTTTGGCTTTTCTTCGTGAACTTCGTGTCTTCGCGGTCTGTAATATCTTTAAGTTGATGTGTATGGGTGAAAGTCTTATTAGCCCAGCATGTTATCCAAAACCATCATAATAATGAAGCCTATCATCAAAGCAAAAGTGGCATAACGTGAGCGCCCGTCCGAATGCGTTTCAGGGATAATCTCTTCACTAATAACAAAAAGCATGGCACCGGCGGCAAAACCCATGGCAATCGGCAAAATGGGCTCAAAAGCCGTCACCATGGTAATGCCCAGCAAACCACCCACCGGCTCAACCAGACCCGTTAATGTGGCGATGCCGACTGCTTTCCATTTATTGTAACCCAAACCCACTAAGGGCAAGGCAACGGCCAAACCTTCAGGAATATTTTGCAAAGCGATAGCGATTGCCAAAACGACACCGTTTTTCATTTCTCCCGAACCAAAACTGACACCCACAGACATGCCTTCGGGAAAATTGTGGATGGTGATGGCAATGATGAACAGCCATACTTTTTTTAAGGAAGATAATTGCACATCTGAAATTGAATCAAAATGCACATGCGGCAGTTGGCGATCAGCGTAATGCAGAAAAGCTGCTCCAATCATCATTCCCAAAGAAACAACATAAATGCCTTTCCCCGGCCAAATTAAATTACCATAAGTGATGCCTGGCACCAACAGGGAAAATGCAGTCGCGGCCAACATAACACCGGCCGCTGCCCCCAACATGCTGTTAAATAAATTTCGTGAGATATTCTTAAAGAACAAAGCCGGTAAAGCACCTACACCGGTAGCCAAACCCGCTAAAATACTTGCAAAAAAACCGACAACAACAATTTTACCAAAAGCTACATACAAAAAACCAAAAAAGACCAACTGTGATAATAAAAACAAGCCGGCCAAAGTTGCCCAACGCTTGAGTGGCGGCATTGCCAGTAATTTTTGATAATATTCGCTATCTTTTACCTGACTTGTTTTGACTTCAAAATAGTATTGTAATTTTGAAATTGTTCTCGTTGTTATTGTCATAATGGCTTACCTGTGTCAGCAGTTGTTAGTAGTTGCATGGCATTATAGCCAAATCCCCATTTTTATGCGGTTATTATGTTGGAATGTTAAACAACGAAGTTGGCAGCTTTATCATTAATCCAATATTTTCGCTAAAATAGCGTTGGGTTACGAAAAGAGGCTACTTGCAATCAATTAACGCGTTGATAAATTGGATAACATTGTCTTTATCAAAAGGCCAACCCAGCTCTTTTTTGGTTTCTGGATGGTATAAAACCGGGATGCGTATTGCATAGTTTTCTTGCCATTGCTCTTGCTCGGCAATATCTATCATTTCAATCGTGACACCAGGATTATCCAGCAAGCAAGCATTGATAATCTGTTCTGCTTGTTCGCAAAGATGGCAGCCGGATGTCCCCAAAAGCAGACACTGAAGCATTAATGTTTGGTCACTTTATCAAGATACCCCATTAACAGAGCCGAGATAACAAACGTCAAATGGACCAATACAAACCACATTATTTTGTCATTCTGCGCTGTCTCAATATTCATGAATATTTTTAGCAAATGAATAGATGATATAGCCACTATAGATGCCGCCACTTTCATCTTTAATGACCCATAATCATGGGTGCCCAGCCACTCCAGCTTCTCTGTTTCCTCGTTAATATTCAGGCGTGACACAAAGTTTTCATAACCGCTAAACATTACAATAACAATCAAATTACCAACCAGGGTAAGGTCAATTAATGACAGCAACTTTAACACCAACTGGGACTCATCAAGCTCCAGGATAAACGGAATAAAATGATACAATTCTTGAAAAAATTTTATAAAAAGCGCCACTAAGGTAAGGCTTAAACCCATATATATCGGTGCCAGCAGCCAACGACTGGCGTACATCACGCGCTCCATTACATGGCTTGCTTTTTGTGGTAGTGACATGGATTTTTCCTTAATGATGTAAATGCGCTGCCAACCAGCGTTCAGCTACTTCTTCGGCGATATTTTTACGTTTTGCGTAATCCTGCAATTGGTCTTTATCTATTTTTCCGACATTAAAATACTGTGAATCAGGATGGGAAAAATACCAGCCACTGACGGCGGATGCCGGATACATGGCATAACTTTCGGTGAGTTCTATGCTGGTATTTTCGGTTACTTTAAGCAAGTCAAACAATTTGCCTTTCTCGGTATGATCTGGACAGGCAGGATAACCCGGTGCCGGACGTATACCTTGATAAGCTTCGTTTATTAACTGCTCGGGCTCATAACTTTCTTCTTCGGCATAACCCCAATAGTTTTTCCTGACCACTTGATGCATATATTCTGCAAACGCTTCGGCCAATCTGTCCGCCAGTGCTTTGAGCATAATCGAGCTGTAATCATCGTGATCTTGCTCAAATTGCTGTAATTTTTCTTCGATACCGATGCCGGTCGTGACGGCAAAAGCACCAATATAATCGGCTTTACCACTGGCCTTTGGCGCAATAAAATCAGACAAACAATAATTGGGTCGCCCCGGCGCTTTAATATTTTGCTGACGCAAATGGTGCAAAGTTTCCAGCTTGGCCTTGCGGGTATCATCGGTGTAAACGATCACATCATCACCATCGCTATTGGCCGGAAAAAAACCGATCACGGCTCTTGCGGTTAACCATTTTTCGTTGATGATTTTTTTCAGCATCACTTGCGCTTCTTCAAACAGTTGCCTGGCTTCAACACCGACCACCTCATCATCGAGTATTTTGGGATAACTACCGGCCATTTCCCAAGTTTGAAAAAACGGTGTCCAGTCGATATACCATGCCAGCGTTTCCAGCGGAAAGTGCTCCAAGACTTTGATACCTAAAAATGACGGTTTAACAGGTTCGTAACGTCCCCAGTTAAACTTGTTACGCCTCGCATCTTCCAGAGAGTGTTGTTTGGTTTTCGCTTCACGGCCTTTGTGCCGCTGCCTGACTTCCTCGTATTCATCATGCACGCCTTTAATAAAGTCAGCCTTTAACTCGGTGCTTAACAAATTACTGGCCACACCTACACCGCGTGACGCATCGGTTACATAAATCGTTGGGCCTTGATAATGCGGTTCAATTTTTACTGCGGTATGCGCACGCGAGGTGGTAGCGCCGCCAATCATTAACGGAATGGTAAAACCTTGGCGCTGCATTTCTTTAGCGACATGCACCATTTCATCAAGGGAGGGTGTAATCAACCCGCTTAAACCAATAATATCAACGTGTTCCAGACGTGCCGTTTGCAAAATCTTTTCGGCAGGCACCATAACGCCTAAATCAATCACCTCATAGTTGTTACATTGCAAGACCACGGCAACGATATTTTTACCAATATCATGCACATCGCCTTTTACGGTCGCCATGAGAATTTTACCGTTGGTTTGCCGCTCGTTTCCGGCTTTATCGGCTTCCATAAACGGCATCAAATAAGCGACGGCTTTTTTCATGACCCGTGCTGATTTAACGACTTGGGGCAAGAACATTTTACCTTCGCCAAACAAATCACCGACGACATTCATGCCGTCCATTAACGCCCCTTCGATGACGTGCAGGGGTCTTTCGGCTTCCTGTCTTGCTTGTTCCGTATCTTCATCAATGTAATCGGTAATGCCTTTAACCAGCGCGTGTTCCAAACGTTTACTGACCGGCCATTCACGCCATTCCAGATTTTCCTGTTTGACTTCACTGCTACTGCCATCGCCCCGGTATTTTGCCGCCAGTTCGAGTAACTTGTCGGTGCCGCTGCCATCGTGGCGATTTAAGACCACGTCTTCAACGGCATTGCGCAAATCTTCAGGTATATCGGCGTAAATGGCTAACTGACCGGCATTAACAATCCCCATCGACATACCGGCCTTAATGGCGTG
>CAIQND010000678.1 GCA_903873045.1 uncultured Methylococcaceae bacterium
ATATTGCTGGGGGAGAGCAGTGCGGCATTAAGCGCGATGGGCGATTGTTTGAAAGGAATATTCATCGGTCAGTGATTGTTTTAAGTGTAGGTGGCAATTATACCATTATTAGCTGGCGTTTTCGGACAGCCTCCTAGTTAAAGTAGTTCGGCTTGATGCTCCATCGGCTGGACAAATCAGAAGATTAGGTTTTATGGAGGGGCAGATCACTGTTCCTGATGATTTCGATAGCATGGTTATATAATTCGTCCCGATTAGCAATGTTTTTGTATAGACTTTCAGATATTAAATTTCCAACTTCGCCAATTAAAAACCATTAAAATCAATGTGTTTCTTGGTATTGTTTGGAAGTTATTTATCTGAAAGTCTATAGCTGCTGATAAGGACAGGATTTAAAAAGCCAGCGGGTAGTAATTTGGCTGTTGCTTTAACTTCTACGATAAAAACTTTAATATGTTTGGCTTCGAGTTCTTTATATTCAATGGGGATTTGAATGGTGTTGTTGTGAACGTCTGTTTCAAATTCAATGGCATACATGATTTTTCCTGATTGTTTAATAATTTGGTATTTTATAACTCCCCATTACGCCTCAATTCCTCCTTGAATTCTGTTCTAATCTCCGCTTCGGTCTGTGTTATAAATCCGCTATTTTCTGACTTAATCAACCAGGCACTAATTATTTCCATTTCATTTTGATGTGCCCGTGCTTTGCGTATTAGGTCATTTACAATTTCGCTTTTGCTGTTGTATTCCTCGTTTTCAATCAACGAATTTAACCAACTATCATTTGGTGCAGTAAAAGAAATGCTTTGCCTTGTCATTGCACTATCCTCGTAATATGGTGTATATGTGATTCTTTTTTACACCATAAATGCACCCTGCGCAAGAAAGAAAAGCCAGCCAGACGAGCACATGCTTTTCGTTCCCGACTTATAGATTTTCAGATAAATAATTTCGATGCTAGCAGAGGTATGTTGAATGCCGAAATGTCGGGCGACGATAAAGCCGTCACCTGACCGACTGTTGTTCGTTGAAGGTCGGGCAACGAAAAGACGTTGCCCAACCCAACCCGCTTTTCTGCGCTTATTGGGTATTATTAAGCCGCGTGGGATATTTCAATCGGTGTAATGGTGGGACGCGGTTTTGTCGCGCTTGCCAGAGGTCATATTCTGCTTGCATGCGTACCCAAGTTTCTGCGGTCGGGCCGTTCATCCAGGCTTCAAGTCGAATAGCCATGTCTGCGCTGATGCCTGCCCGACCGTTGACAACACGGGACAAGGTAATACGCGATACACCCAGTTGAATAGCGGCTTCGGTTATACTGATACCCAGTTCCGGCAATACATCTTCTTTTAAAATACTACCCGGATGGGGCGGGTTAAACATTGTCATTTTACGCACCTGTTAGTGATAGTCTTGATAATCAACCAAGATGACATCTTCGCCTTCAAAGGTGAAGGTAAGACGCCAGTTTCCGTTTACTTTTACTGCCCAATGCGCGGTGAGATCACCTTTTAGCGGGTGCAGTTTCCAGCCGGTAATATTCATTTCTTGTGGGGCTTTGGCGGCATTCAGTAATTGCAATTGCCTGCCCGGTTTCG
>CAIQND010000679.1 GCA_903873045.1 uncultured Methylococcaceae bacterium
AAAGCCTTTGTGATTCTTAATTTAACTTGGGAGAATTTATGCGATGACTTTACTAATTGAATGCAAAAATACGCGTTACCCAGGGCGGGGTCATTAAATAACCACGCCCTGATTTAGCCGGTTATTTTGCGTTACCGGTTGTAATTTCCCGATTTTTATCGCTTATCCATTCACTCCAAGACCCCGCATAAAGTTTGGAACCGGTTAACCCCGCGTGTTCCATTGCCAATAAATTATGACAGGCCGTTACGCCTGAGCCGCAATAATGAACAACCTGTTCGGGTGCGGTCAGGCCGATAAGCGTTTTAAACTGACTGCTTAATGATTCGGCGGATAAAAACAATCCCGTGTTATCAAGATTTAATTGAAAAGGGCGATTTAATGCGCCAGGAATATGACCGGCAACCGGATCAATGGGCTCTTGTTCGCCGCGATAGCGTTCGGGTGTGCGGGCATCAATCAGGCAGATCGCTTTTTGGGCGAGACTATTTTGGACTTGTAACGCTTTAAGCCAGTGAGCACTGTTTAGATAGGGTCTAAAGGTAACAGGTTTTAAGGTCGGCAAGGTAGTGGTTAGGGCAAAGCCTTGATGTTGCCAGTGTTGAATGCCACCATTTAATACCGCCACGTTATCATGTCCCAAGCAACGTAATAACCACCACAAACGTCCTGCAAAAGTGCCGCCGGTATCGTCATAACAAACGACTTGGCTGTGGTTGGTTATGCCCCAGGCACCCAGTTTTTTTGCCAAAAGCGTAAAGTCGGGCAGGGGATGGCGGCCGGTAAAATCGGTGATGGTTGCAGATAAGTCTTTATTCAGATCAGCATAACGGGCATGGGGTATATGGCCGTGGCGATAAGCATAACTGCCTGCCTCACTGTTTGCCAGAGAAAACCGGCAATCGACAACTACCCATTTAGGGTCATTAATCTGTTGATGGAGTGTGCTTGCGGAAACCAGTGTGTTATAAGTCATAAGTTTAAACCTCTAGTATTATTTTGCCGATGTGCTGGCTGCTTTCCATGAGTTCATGGGCTTTGGCGGCATCATTGAGTGCAAAGGTGGAATGAATAATGGGTTTGATTTTTCCGGTTGCCAGTAAAGGCCAGACTTTTTGATACAGCTGTTGGGCAATAGTGGCTTTAAAGTCATCGTCCCTGGCTCTTAATGTCGATCCGGTTAGGGTCAGTCGTTTCAGCATCAGGGATAGTAAGTTGATTTCTGCTTTTGCGCCATTTTGGATAGCGATTTGTACCAGTCGGGCATCGAAGGCCATGCATTTTAGATTACGCGGAAAATAATCGCCACCGATCATATCCAAAATAACATCCACGCCTTTGCTGTCGGTAAGCCGGTTAACTTCTGCAACAAAATCTTGTTCTTGATAATTAATGGCGGCATCCGCACCGAGTTCCAAACAACGGCAACATTTGGCATCTGATCCAGCCGTGACAATGACTTTAGCAGCAAAGGCTTTGGCGAGTTGAATGGCGGTGGTGCCTATGCCACTGCTACCGCCATGTACCAGCAGCGTTTCGTTTGGCAGTAGTTGGGCGCGGTCGAATACATTGCTCCAAACAGTAAAAAAA
>CAIQND010000680.1 GCA_903873045.1 uncultured Methylococcaceae bacterium
ATATTGCTGGGGGAGAGCAGTGCGGCATTAAGCGCGATGGGCGATTGTTTGAAAGGAATATTCATCGGTCAGTGATTGTTTTAAGTGTAGGTGGCAATTATACCATTATTAGCTGGCGTTTTCGGACAGCCTCCTAGTGCCGCCTTGCCGATTGGTTATTTCAATCGAGCCATCGGAATTTTCCAATACGGTTTGTTGAGTGCCAGCAAGAGCAGTAATGGCACCGGTTCGCCCAATGCGCTGGTATTTGGTGACGAACCCGCCCGGACTCACTTTGAAAACGTCGCGGTTTTGCGTGAACAGGAAAGAATTGTAGGAATGGCTCCAACCAAAGCCCAAGCCGGAATCCAATGAAACGCTGTCACCATTGGCGTTTTTGCCAGCATAGTGCAGGGACAGTTCCAGCCCTTCCCCGTTAGTGCTGGGGGCGCTGACGACAGGATAGTCATCCCCAAACTGCCCTTTGGTATTTGAAACAAAGCTGCCTGATGGTGTTTCCGGACAGGGTGCGGTTGAGGTGGTTCCTTCGGGGCATGTCTTACTACAGCAGGGGCAACATGTTTGCTCTCCTGGGACAGGTTGGGCAAAGGCCGGTGAGGGAGCCAAGGCTGCGATAGAGAGCAAGGCCAGTAAAATGAAAAAAATACTGTTATTTTTGTTCATGACTGTGCACCTAACCTTTGATTGTTGTTAATTTTCTGTTAGAAAACCCGAATAATCCTAACAGCGCGGATCCGAATAGAATGATGCTGGCAGGAATGGGGACGGTATGGGTGTAAGTCTCGTCATCAGTTACGATGCTAAGAAAATATTCGGTATTGTAACTAAGCAGTGATGAGATCGTTAAAGTGCCGGTATTCGTGCGGGTAATGGTGGTATTGGTACCCGAAATACTGTCTGTAAATACGGCTGAATCTAACGAGCTTATGCCGTCAGCTAACGCGAAGGTGATGAAGTGAGTATTCCCGGAAAAAAATCCGCCTTCATCGGCCATACCCGAAAGGCTGCCATTGTAGTCCAGAAGGAAATTAACCTGAACTGACCCTTGTATGTTTAGATCATTGGGATTAGTGAGCTTAAAAAAATTATCAAAAGTTGTAACGGCTGAACCATCACCCTGCATGCCCGGCTGGTCAAAGAGCATGTCTGTATGGGATGAGGCGGTAATATTAGTACCTGAGATGCTGAATTTAGCCAGAGAACCCCCATTATTTGTGTCCGCTCCTGCCTGGATAGAGACATCATTTCCCAAACTGGCATTGCTATCATTGCTCGCAGGGCTTCCAGAATCGGCCGTATGGGCTCTGGCTTCTCCTGCCCAGACATCTGTCCATTGTAATTGTGCGTTAGGATCGCCTAAGCTAAATCGTAAGTTGCTGACCGTCATGTCGCTGGTAACGGCCACATAGGCTGCATGAACAGGGCTTATGCCGAATAAAATGAGGCAGAATAAAGCCGCCAGAATATTTTGAAGCATTTTTAGATGCATTATCATGATATCTCCTAAAGGTTAATCAAAACTAATTACTATGTATTTAATGACTTCTGGTGGATGCGATTAACGTAAGGCAGGCAGCTTAAATGCATTCCTTATCTAACTTGAAAATACCCACTCAGATGGTTATTTGGCATTGCTGCCATACTTCAAACGAGTCTGCTTTCCCTATATAACCGATTACTTTAAAGCCTAATGCATCTTAGAAAAACCGGATGCCATGATTTTTTTATCCAGGTTGGAATATGGCCTGGATTGGTTATACAAATCTAAATATTGCATGATTGATGCCCTGGCATCATCGACCGTCACTTTTCTAAGTCGGTGTCAAAGGATTGTCTAATCCAATATCATGCAGAGAACCCGTATGAAAAGGTAAGACGCATAATTTTCAATTTTTGTGACGTGCAAACATCGACTTTAACAATTTGAAACGCTGTTCACATCGGGTTTGAATACTACCGATATTGATAGCCTCTTGACGACTGCAATCAAAACCCCGGACTACTTTATCGCTCCGGGGCGCTGGAATGTATGGTTTGGTGAACTTGCTAAACGAAATGGCCTACCCGGCACTTGCCTTGCGACGGAGCAAAAAACCTAAGGCGGCCAACGCCGTACTAAAAAGTGGTAAGCTTGCGGGCAGTGGAACCGTTTTTACAGTCGTATCTAAGTACTCCACACGCTCCCAATTTCTTAGCTGGTCGGGATCTTTCAGGCTTCGGCGCACCCCTGTGGCATCGGTCGTTGGGTTGAGGTACGCGACTTCAAATAACTGATTGTTGTTGTCAACCGCACCTGTGAGACCAGACGTAAATGCGGAGTTTCCATATCCACCCTTAGCATATACACCAAAGTAATCACTCCAGTTATAGCTGCTCGTTTGGTCAGGGGCCAAATCTACGCCGTATGTGAAGGAGCGCGTGTCGATAACGGAGCCGAACGAGTTATACTTGCTCACTGAAAATCCATCATAACGCACCGTGACTTCAAGGTATTTGTTAATAGCGTCGTCAAAGGTGTAGATATCGAAAACGTTATAGGCAGGATCAGTCCCACTGACACCGTTTGAATATGTTGTATTTTGTTCTATGTTGTGAAGAAGGAATGAAAACCTCCCAGAATAATTCCAAGAATCGTAGCTCAGCCCGTCACGCCACATAGCGTAGGTAGTACCCGCCAAACCGTTCCCATCAGACAAGGAACCAGCAGAATTCCATTCGTTCGGACTAACCACCCCGTCCATTATAGGGTTCGATGTCGTTGGTTTAGAAAGCAACTCTGCATTGACATGCGAAGAGAAACCAATAATCGGCAATAACACGACTGCAATATTCGCGAGTTTCATAAAACTGTCTCCAAAAAAATTAATAACGGGGGCGAGTGTGCCCATATTTGCTATAATGGAATAACTGGGGTCAGAGTAAAGTTAAACATCTAACTAACTCAATGCACCAGAAAATGGGGCTTGCAATAAAACACATCCAGCTAGATTTAGACGGTTAATGAAATCCCCTAAAACCACCACTTACATTGCTTATCAAATAAACCCTGATTTTTATAATACTTTAGTTTATTTACTTTTACAATAACATTTTTATGGCTCTTCTGCTGTAACCGTTCACACCCCTAACCAAAAATTAAAAAACTATTGACTTAACAATCATATACAGACTTTCAGATAAATAATTTCCAAGTACTGTGCAGAACAGCACTAACTTTTCTGGTTTATGTGTTGAAAAATGAAAATTTAACCGTCAATACGGTTAACTTAATGATAAAGCATCAAAAGAGACCGTTCGCTGATCGGAGTCGAAGCGAAGTGTCCGCTTCGACTCCGATCAGCGAACGGCTTAACCTTAAATTGTCCCGACTTAAGTAGGTAGCCCCAAGCTCCAGCTTGGGAACCCCGAAGCCGAAGCTCCGGTTTCGCGGCACTGGAAGCTGGAGCTTCCAAGCCTGCATTCCCAAGCTGGAGCTGGGGAATGAGTAAAATCGCCCAGGTTTCCCAAAGGCGGTTGCTTTTAGGTTACGATATTCGTGTTCTGTAGGGGCAATCCTTTGCGGTTGCCCTGATCACATCGTGGCATTAAAAGGGCAGGCGTAAAGCTTGCCCCTACGAAAAAAATGAGCGGATTCCAAAGCTTCAGCTCTCGTCGTTATACAGAAGTGCCTGCGAGACCGTCATCCCGGTATCACTGCTGGAATGATGAGTTTTCTGTACGCACGTCCAAGCCTTCTGGACGCACGTCCAAGTCCTCTGGACGCACGTCCAAGTCTTCTGGACGCACGTCCAAGTCCTCTGGACGCGCGTCCAAGTCCTCTGGACGCGCGTCCAAGTCCTCTGGACGCGCGTCCAAGCCATCCGGAGAAATACGATCCTCTGGAGGGCTTGCCAGCTATGGGCTATGGGTATTTTGTCCGGGTCTTCTGGACGCGCGTCTGGAAGGCTTGGTACTGCACTTTATGAGCTGGCTCCCAGTAAGTATTCAGTCCCCACTTGTAGTTGCTCGGCGATTTTTTTGGCCATATCTTTGGCTCTGCCTTCGATTGTGCTGCTGCCGCTCTTTTCGCCATAGACTTTAACGATGATTTATTAGCTCAATTTAATCCCATTCTTATCAATGCTAATCAACTGTTTTTTATACAACGCGCCTATGGCTTGTTTAAAGACTTTTTTACTGACTGCATATTCTGGCTCAACCTGAACACCCATTCTGCTCCAATCTGAACACCTATTCTGAAACAAGCTGAACACTGATTCTGGTTTCAAGCTGAACACTTTTCTGGATTTTCCAGAATCGGTGTTCAGATTTCCAGAATAGGTGTTCAAGTTGCCAGAATCCCGCCTAACGCATTGTTTATCAACCCAGACTATCCTTTTCCGTTTATGTGGAGAAGATAATGTC
>CAIQND010000681.1 GCA_903873045.1 uncultured Methylococcaceae bacterium
AGCCAAAATACTGTTGATTTAAGTCATTTACATTTTAATGTCTAAAAATAACACTATAATTTTCAATGTGTTGAATTCATGTGTTTTTTGATAACTACATGAATTTGATAGTAATAGGGCTTAGCTTGATGCGTATGGGTTGCAACCCCCGCCCCGCATTCGATATTTGAAGAGTGAAAACTTAAGGGGCTTGCTTTGCAATTGAGCGAATCACAAAATGCCTCAGCATCTTGGTAGAGTAGTGTTTTTTTCAAGGCCCCTTGGTTTCATTTGTATTGCACAAATCCATTACACCTGAACGTATTACTCGGAGGCTTAAATGAATGGCACCCCCATCAATATCATCTCGGCAACACAAATCGGGGAATATCGCATTCGGCTCGTTTTTGATGACAACACCCTACAAGAAATCGACTTCAAGCCATTTCTTGTGCGCTCACACCATCCAGACATTCGCGCTTATCTTAAACCAGAATATTTTGCCGGATTCAGAGTGGAATATGGCGAGTTGGTATGGGGTGGCTATGCGCTTTGCTTTCCTGTAATTGACCTTTACCGAAATACGATTGAGCACGATCCATCAATAACCGTTGCAGCATAATGCCTTGCTGCCGATCCGGGTTTACAACCCTGACCGAAACGTTTGCAGACCACAACACAAACAAAACGTCAGCGATTGTAACAATTCAGTCCCCCTCTTTGAAAAAGAGGGGTTAGGGGAGATTTTATTAGATAAATCCCCCTCGATCCCCCTTTTTCAAAGGGGGAGGTGAATACTTACCAGCGAGTAGCCTCAATGCAGCAAAGCGGAATCGAGGGTTTATCAACTCTGTTCGGCGACAGGCCAGCTTTAAATTAGCTAATTCGAAATTTGTATCTTTAGCCAACTGAGGCAGCTTTTATTGATCGCAGAATATCCTCGTTAACATTAACCGGAATAAGCTTTATTTGAAGATTGCGGGCAGCAAATACTCGAAATACTTCATCTGCAAAACCCTGTCCTATTAAACTGACACCTTGAAAATCAAGTATGACAGTCTTAAATTTCTCGACGCGATTAAGTATCCGTTTCGCTTGAGAGCGAGATATGAGCTGCTCTCCTTCATAAAGCGCCAACTTCACAGGCACTACTGTTTTATTGAAGGCTAAGTCTTCCTCAGCATCAGTGAATTCGTCAAACACATCTTTTATTGACCGCGTGCTAGACAAAAGTATCTCCATAATAACTTTAGTGCCGCCGAGATCATTGTCAACATGAAGGAAAAAATCGAATTGACCATTATCATCATGAGAAAACACTATATCTCCAGAAAAAATAGAGAACTTGTCGAAAACTCTTGATGTAAAAAATATTCCCTGCCCTGAGTGATTTTCAGGATCGGTGGTTAACTTACCTTTACTCAACTCCAAGATGGATTCTCGCGGATCATTTAATTTCATGATGCGAGCAATATGCCGAAATATACCTTCCCCATTATCCTTAATTTCAACTCGTATAGAATCTAAATTTCGTTCCACGCTGATGTCAACCAATTTCCCGCAAGAGTGATCTATTGCATTGTTAAGAATTTCAGTAAAGCCATAATGACAGATGTTATCCAACTCTCGAGGTAATTCACTAAAGACAAAACCAAATTCACGCAGATAAACATCACTTTCTCTCAACCCCTTAAGTTTCATCTGTTTGCTATGACTGCGAATTGGGCCGAGCGAATAGATACGCCCACTTGTTTTTCCTGACGCGTTTAAAAATCCTGATTTAACCAGTTCTGACAGATTTCTATGAACGGCTTGTCGCGTTAGGTCGAAGGTATCCATTGCATGGAGCATGTAATCAGAATCGCCCGCTTTTATTGCATTTAATAAAAATCGGCGGATCAGGATGGCTCTTTTTGTTTTGGCTAGCGGAAGTGTGGACATTTGTAATGATTTTAGCGTCTAATTGTAATGTTTATGAGACTTTATTGTAATGTTTACAGGATATAATTGTAATTTTTTTTGACAAAGAGGGCTATTAATTTTTGATTGAAATTGTTGCAGTGTGGCTTTAAAAGGGTAATGCGTTAAGCCGTAATCAATCAATATATAATCAACCACTATGGTATAAATGATCAGGTGCTTTTTATGATGATAAATGTGAACTGGCGGGATGAATTTTTTTCGTTCACGACAAGAAAGGGTTACCGCTTAAAAACCGGCATTGCTCCTTCAAAGCATTTATATACAAATCAGCCTTGTTTCCACCCTAGTTTAAAAAACCATAACGATAAACGGCATCCTTCATTCATCGGTTTACACTTTTTCTAATTACAGACGCGTAGGTCGGGTTAGCGAGAGCGTAACCCGACAAATCGTACTATCTGTGTCGGGTTACGGCTAGCGCCTAACCCGACCTACAGAGATTATTAGCA
>CAIQND010000682.1 GCA_903873045.1 uncultured Methylococcaceae bacterium
TAATCTTGCCCACCCTACTAATCTTGCAAGAAAAACACTAATGCCATTCAAAATGCAAAAATTTACCTTCTGGACAGGCGTTTACAATGTAGGACTGGCATTAACATTAACTTGTCCATCTTTTTATCGCTTGCTGGGTTTAAATATTCCAACTCCCTTTTGGGGTTGGCTACTCGCGGGCTTCTTAGCTTTCTGCGCTGCGGTACTGATTCTGGCTTCGCGGAATTTGCGCCAGCGTGCTGCATTCCTCTATTACGAATCCCTACTGCGTTACATCGCGGCACTGTTGCTTATTCCCGCTGGTCTGTTCGGCGATTTGGGCTTGATTGCCGTCCCCTTGGGATTGGTTGATCTTATCATTGGGCTGGTGTATATGTTTGGCTTGCCCAAAGAATTAGGCGTCTCTCACGCTGACTTGTTACTTGATAGGCTGGGCTAACTAGTATGAAAACGGTACTCATCTTTGGTGCAACCGGACAGGTTGGACAAGCGTTGCTCGAACTCGCTTTGCAACACCCGGAAATATCCCGCGTGGTCGCACCCACGCGCAGCCCATTGCCGCCGCACGCCAAGCTTGACAATCCCTTGGTCGATTTTGAAGCACTGCCGGAGGATGCTGCTTGGTGGAAGGCCGATCTGGCACTTTGCGCACTGGGTACGACTCTGCGCCAGGCAAAATCCAAAGCGGGTTTCTACCGTGTTGATCATGACTATATCCTCGCTGCCGCCAAATTAGTCAGGCGTGCCGGAACGCCGGCTTTTGGTCTGGTCTCTTCGCTGGGTGCGGATTCGTTGTCTCGCGTGTTTTATCTCAAAGTCAAAGGTGAGACCGAACAAAACCTGGGTACTCTGGGTTTTGTCTCACTGGTAATAGCGAGGCCCTCACTGTTAATCGGTGGCACCCGCGCCAGTGCCAGACCCAGACCCCTGGAAGCTTTCGGACTGTTTTTGGGTAAGCACTTGGCATCCTTATTACCCCGCCGCTATCGGGCAATAACTACTCACCAAGTGGCAAAATCACTACTTGAAGCGTGTCTATCTGCATCCGCTGGACTGCATGTCATCGAGTCGGAACAATTGCAGGGTGCGGGATGAATTTTACAAGCGTTTGAACCCCCATAAACTTGAGATTGTTAGATTAACCACTAGAGAATGCTATGAATGAACTATCCACCTATAAATCATCAAGTTACCGCACTATTTTATGGTTGTTATTTTTATGCTTTGCAAGCGTTGCCAATGCCAAGTCCAATGATCCCTTACCCTCCTGGAACAAGGGGGCAAGCAAATCCGCCATTGTGCAGTTTGTCAAAAGCGCGACTAAAAAACGCGGCGCGGATTTTGTGCCTACCGCTGAACGTATTGCGACGTTTGATAATGACGGCACACTGTGGAGTGAACAACCCATTGCCCAACTGATGTTTGCTCTCGATCGTGTTAAAGCCGAAGCACCCAACCATCCAGAATGGAAAGATACTGAGCCGTTTAAGTCCGTACTGGCTAACGATATGAAAGGCATCATGGCTACGGGTGAGCAGGGCTTGATGGAATTGATAATGGCGACGCACACCGGCATGAGTGTCGAGGAATTTAATCAGATTGCAAAATACTGGCTGGCAATGTCTAAGCATCCGAAATATAACCGCCCGTACACGGAGCTGGTGTATCAGCCGATGCTGGAACTGTTAAGTTATCTTCGTGCCAATGGTTTTAAGACTTACGTTGTTTCAGGCGGAGGCATTGAATTTATGCGCGTGTGGATGGAAAAGGCCTATGGCATTCCGCCTGAACAAGTCATCGGTAGCAGTGTTAAAACCAAATTTGAATGGGTTGATGGTAAGCCTGTATTGATGCGTCTGCCGGAGCTGGATTTTAACGATGACAAAGGTGGCAAGCCTGTCGCCATCCAAAAATTCATCGGTCGCAGACCGATTGCCGCCTTTGGTAACTCCGATGGTGATTTACAAATGCTTCAGTGGACATCAGCGACTAATCGCCCCCATTTCGCGCTCATCGTGCATCATACCGATGCAGAACGTGAAGTGGCTTATGATCGTGATTCAGTCATTGGTCATCTTGATAAAGCATTGGATGAGGCTCCGCAAAAAGGCTGGACGGTTGTGGATATGAAAAAAGACTGGAAGAAAGTTTTTCCTTTCGAGAAATAATATTCGATTAGGCGATGTGGGTAATACTGGGCTTTAAGTAACTGAGCAACCCAATCTTTTAGTCGCTCCCCCAAGTAGCGGATGCGCCCGGTACTACTTTTCTGCCCATTTTATGCCTTGTGTTGGTCAGTATTCCGGCAAGTTTTATACGGGTAATTTATTTAATTCGTTTCTAACGCATATATTAATTTATTTAAGCTATAATTTATGCGCTTCTAACGCACATGTTAATTCTTTTAAGCTATAATTTAATCTCACAATACTTATAATTTTAGGAATAATTTATGAAATATAAAAATTTATCTGTCATTCTTGCTGTTGCAAGCCTTGGTTTTCCAGTCATTAATGGTGTTGCTCATGCTGAAAAAGTCGACACCTTATCAGCAGCTCCGGCAGTAGAGACTGCGACTGCCGCAGCTTCTAACGGCAACGAATTCGAAATGTTTCGTTTCGCGCTGGAAATGGATAAAGAGAACTTCGTCAAAAAGTCGTTGGCGTTAGATCCGGTGCAAGAGAAGAAGTTTTTGAATGTATATTATGTTTTTAACGCTAAATTGAAGGGATTAAATGACAAACGTTTAGCGATCATTGCGGACTATTTGAGTAACGTTGATAAATTGACAGACGCTAAGGCTGGTGAACTTGCAAAACGTACGATTGAGTTTCGCAAACAGCGCATCGCACTTGACGCAAAATACTACGATGCAGTAGCAAAAGCGACCTCGAAATCAATTGCGGCGCGTGCTCTGCAAGTTGAAAGCTTTTTACAAGGTGTTGGCGATGTCGCTATAGGCTCTAAACTTCCTTTGATGCCAAAATAGTCTGTTTGGCAGGATGGAGAGAGTGTAGCGAACTTCATCCTGCACACTATACACAAAAGCCCTATAAGCCTTAATCTTCTGATGGGGCTTTTTTTATATACCCATGTGTTGGCTTTTTAGGCTACCAAAATCTTCTCTGACTTTCCTGTAAGCAGTCAAACGCTGCCCTATTGTGCAGGTATTGGAAGTGTTCGCCAAAAGCGAGTGTCTCGCACTGGGTTGTATTGCTGTAAAGGTTTATTAATAGTGAGAGTCAAGTCACGCTACATTTGGGCTCTATGTGAATTGTAGTGGGTAAATAATAAAAAATACCGATAAACACAAATCTTATAAATAGCTCAAAACGTTCAAGCCGTCATCCCGGCATGGACTGCCGGGATCCGTACGCCCGTAAGGGCGTGCTATTAATACGGTGAAAGTCCGTATCA
>CAIQND010000683.1 GCA_903873045.1 uncultured Methylococcaceae bacterium
ATGCCTGCTTCGCGAGCTTGGGACTGTTCACAATGTATGAAGCCCATGCGGAAGCGAGCCGATCCCGATGAGGAAACTATCGACTGGAGAGCCGTGTGCGGGAGAACTGCACGCACGGTTCGGAGGGAGGGGAGAGCTTAAAAAGGCTCTTCTCTACCCCTATATTGGCAGGGTTTGCATCCCGCACCTAAAAACGCATCCACTAAACCGTTTTTTTGCACCGCAAGCTATTATTGTTTTCTACCTGTAGTCTATTGGTTTTCTTTCTCTGGCATAGTTGTGATGCGCGATGTGCACCTCAGCTTTCAGGCCATCAGGGATATTTATTTTTCTCAATTGCCGTAAGGCGATAGTTTGCGCCACAATCTCCGCATTCAACTCAATTTGATTCAATCCCGCAAACAACCTGCTTGCCTTTTCCAATTCTGCTGGTGATTGTGAAAAATCCGGCACTTCAATACGCGAAACTTCCGAAAACGCATCACCTTCGACCAAACCTTGTTTAAGCAAAGATTGTCCATAAGCGCCTAATGCACCATTGAGATGATAGATAAAGACAATGAGATTTATACGGGCTTGAGTATCGAGATCGGGGCGGTGGGTAAATTTAATAATCATCTCCTTATGCAGGATTACTCTAAATGCATATCACAACACTTGGGCAATTTTTTTTAAACTGTTAGTTAAAAAATGAAGGGTGCCGTTATTTTGACTTAAAAAAGCAGGAAGTGGTTATTCCTCAATACCTTCAATAAATTTAATATTTTTAATACTTTCAATAACTTAAATATCATAAATTGGCATGATAATTCTATTATTAAAATAGTGGTTCTTCACAATATTGACTATTTTTCAATGTCTGAAATTTTATCAAAATGTCAAATACCCGCTTATAGGATTCAATTTAACCTGCATAATTTGTACATTTAAATAAGCCGGCAGCCTCGATATAACGTAGTGAAATCAAGGCGATGCAAAGCATTTAGAGGATCGACAACTGTAACTCCAATAAAAAACAGCAATTAATGAACATTTTTTTCAATTTTATTGTAATTTTCAAACTAGCAACTACACTCTAATTGCAACAGTTTAAAGCTTCATTATTTAAATATTTCACTTTGTTATTTAATAAAAAATTAAAAATAATAACGTGAAATGGTGCTGTAGGCAGATATATTTTTAGGCTTAATAGAACGCAATCACTTTAAAAGCCATTAGAAAAATTAAAACCGAACAGTGAAGTATTCAATTTTAAAGCTCATGTCAAGCTTGGATAAGTTTGCATGATTAAGGAAATGATAAAGCCAAACTTGTTGTGAAATAGGCATAGAAAATCACAAAGCTTTTTAAACAATTGCCTGGATTGTAATTTTAAAAAATAACCCTAAACTTAATGGTAAAAAAATGAACAATAAATTGATAGTTGGATTTAATGAATCGACAGCCATCCGGAAATCTGTACTATTGATGGCAGTATTGGGTGTTTTTTCCTTGCCCTCACAAAGCTCTGCATCAGTTACTACATATACTGATCAATCTGCTTTTAACTCCCAAGGTATCATTGCCTATGATTCGGACTTCCAGGATTTCGGAACAGATTTCGGTTTTCCTGCGAACCCTTTTACCCGAGGTGGCGTAACTTACACTTCCACAGAAAACTTAACTTGGGGATCTGCTACCGGATATACAACAACCAAGACACTCATCGGAAATAACTATTACTCCCCGGTCACTGGTGACATATCAGGTAACATAGCTACTGCGACTGGCTATAATATGTTTGGTTTCAATATTGGAACTTTCAATACCAGTCCAATTAGTATTACCGTGAATACCAACTTGACTAATTACACTTATTCAGGATTGACTATTGCCGACTCAAATGCTGGATTACTTGATTACAAAGGTTTCATCGCTACTACGCCCGGAGAATATTTTACTGGATTTAAAATAGTTGCCGATAACGGGAGAGACAATCTTCCGGGTATTACCAATGTTGCCGTGGGAAATGTAACTCCAGTCCCAGTACCCGGCGCAGTTTGGCTATTTGCATCCGGCTTGTTAGGTTTAGGCGCTTTACGTAAAAAAACTCAAGCGTAATCCCCAATTTCACCATGACCGCCCTCGCGTCACGGCAACCCAAAACTAAAGCCATCTCATCTGAGGTGGCTTTTTTATGCCAAAAGCCGATTAGAGCCTAACCCCCCCTTAAAACTTCCGGCAAAAAAAACTCACTGACCAACATGTGCTGATGGGCAATGCCGTAAACCGTTCGCCTGCCCCATAGCGGTTGCTTGATATTAACTTCATCAAGTGCTGGCTGCGTCCATATCAACGGGTTAATTAAAGCAATATCCATCGCGATGCGCTCCAGCTTGGGATAAGAAAAAATAATCTCACCCAACGGGCGGTTACCTAACCTTGATAAATTGCTTTTAGCAGTTTTGACAGTCGCTGCCGGAATGATGGTTCTAGCCAGAATCAATGGCTTGCCGCTGACATAAAGTAACACCTCGCGCGTTAAACTGTAGTGATGTTCTGGCAAGTTAAGCAAGCGGCGCTCACTTAAAAAAGGCGTTTGCCAGCGTTGCAGCAAGACTTTAACGGCAACACCGGCACCGTAATAGTCACGTAGTCGTTGGGTTAAGGAACCGGATTCATATATCCATGACTGGACATTTTCTGGCAATTTATGGCGCAAACCTTGGCGATTTTCTTGCCATACCGGTTCACGGTTAAATAAAAAACTTTGGGTGGTCAAATTAAACTAAACCTCTGCATAATCTGTGGATGACCCCAGCCAACGATCACACAAAGGTTGTATGGCTTGGGGTACTTCAGTGAAAATTTTATCGCCGGTTTGTTGGATAGCATCCAGCAAATCAACATCTCTGGCTAAATCGGCAATTTTAAAATTGATGGCACCGGTTTGGCGTGTGCCCATCACCTCGCCGGGACCGCGTAATTGCAGGTCTTTTTCGGCAATAACAAAGCCGTCATTACTGTCCCGTAAAATACCCAGACGCTGACGGGCGGTATCAGACAAGGGCGATTGATACATCAGTAAACAATAACTATCGTCCTGCCCTCGCCCGACTCGTCCCCGTAATTGATGTAATTGAGACAATCCCAGGCGTTCCGGATTTTCAATAATCATTAAGCCCGCATTAGGTACATCAACCCCCACTTCGATGACCGTCGTGGCAACCAGCAGATCAATCTCGTGTTTTTTAAAGGCCTGCATAATCGCGTCTTTATCAGCACTTTTCATGCGTCCGTGAATCAAGGCAACACGCACCTCGGGCAATGCCAGTGTCAGCTGTTCGGCGGTTTTTTCAGCGGCTTCACACTCCAACACTTCTGACTCTTCTATCAAGGTACAGACCCAATAAACCTGTTTTTTTTTGCTGACCCAACTGTTAATCCGGTCGATTACTTCTGCGCGGCGTTCGGCAGGAATAACACTGGTTACAATAGGTTTTCTACCGGGTGGCAGTTCATCGATAATCGAAATATCCAAATCAGAATATTGCAACATAGCCAAGGTGCGGGGAATCGGCGTTGCCGTCATGACTAATTGATGCGGGCGGGTATTGCCCTGCTGGCCTTTTTCTCTAAGTGCCATCCGTTGATGCACACCGAAACGGTGTTGTTCATCAATAATAACCAAGCCCAAGCGATGAAAGTTTACACTCTCCTGAAATAACGCATGCGTGCCAATAATGATGCCCGCCGAACCCTCCGCCAAACTTTGTAAAATATCTTTGCGGGCGTTGCCTTTAACTTGCCCCGTCAGATAAACGACTTTTGCCTGAAAACCTTCAAACCATACACTAAAATTGCGTTTATGCTGTTCCGCCAATAATTCTGTCGGTGCCATAACAGCCACCTGATAACCTGCCATTAACGCCAGTAAAGCGGCGTAAGCAGAAACAATGGTTTTACCTGACCCTACATCGCCCTGCACCAGTCGCATCATGGGATGTTGCAATCGACAATCCGCTTCAATCTCGGCAATAACACGTTGTTGTGCCCCCGTTAACTTAAACGGAAGAGCATTTAAAAACTGTTCTGTAATCGCTTTATCACTGGAACCATCAAACACCGGTGCTTGCCACGCCTTAATTTTATTGCGGGTTTTTCGCAAACTTAAATGATGAGCCAACAGCTCTTCAAAGGCCAAACGTTTCAGCGCAGGCACGCTGCCATTTTGTAACGCCTCAATGGTGACCGATTCATCGGGCGCGTGTAAAGTTTGTATGGCTTCTGCCAATGACGGATAGTGATAATTTTTTAAAATCGTCGCTGGAACCCAGTCAATTAATAATTGGGGTTCATTCTCACAGAGACTCAAGGCTTGTTTTACTGCTTTTCTTAAGGTCGCTTGGCTAAGCCCTTCTGTTAATGGATAAACGGGGGTTAAGCGGGTTTCGGCAAGCTTGGCATCCGGATTGGAAATGATCTGATAATCAGGATGAACCATTTCCAGGCCGCCAAAGCCATGCCGCACCTCAGCAAAACAACTGATTAATGTCCCCGGTTTAAGCGTATTGTGCTGATTGGCACTGAAATGAAAAAACTTTAAGGAGATAAAGCCGGTGTTATCGCTAATCCGACAAATCAGGCTTTTGCGACCTCTGGGTAAAATATCAATAAACTCAACCGTGCCGCAAATAAGCACGGTCATACCGGCTCTTAAAGAGCCGATAGGATAAATTCGGGTTCTATCTTCATACCGCAACGGCAGGTGAAAAACAAGATCCTGAATAACACGGATACCCAGCTTTTCAAGTCGGTTTGCCGTTTGGGAACCTATCCCTGATAATTTGGCAACCGGTTGATTAAGGAGATTCACGCTGTCATCCCTCATAAATCCAGATAAATTTGCCTCATCGAGGTGCTAATTTGCAAGGCTCAAGAAGCAGGATATTCTTGGAGCTTTATAAACATAATCGCATCCATTTCCACTCCGACGTTTTTAGGTAAGGCTGCAACACCAACAACGGCACGTGCGGGGTATGGCTCTTCAAAATAATGCCCCATTATTTCATTGAGCAACGGAAAATTTGATAAATCAGTTAAAAAAACATTCAATTTAACGATGTCGGCAAGTGTGCCCCCAGCGGCTTCTGCAACCGCTTTTAAATTATCAAATACTTGGGTGATTTGATCGCTGATATCACCGTCAATAATCGTCATGGTTTCAGGGACTAAAGGAATCTGTCCTGAAAGATAAACCGTGTTATCGACTTTAACCGCTTGTGAATAAGTGCCAATTGCCTTGGGTGCTTTATTGGTATGGATGATTTCTTTAGTCATTTTTTTAATCCTGATAAGTCGTTTTGCCAAAAGGCGAGGTATTAAAATACCGCTGCAAAAGTTGCCATAGATTGACAAATTAAGTTGCGCAAGTTGTTTAAAAAACGGGAGTGCAATCGCTTCAGCTATTGCCTGTAAAAAACAGCTAAAGCGGTTTGACTCCAGTTGTATGCTTTACTTAACGGCATTGAGGTTTAATCCGTCAATCTGTGGCCGTTTATTTGTTGCTGGTTACCCAGCTACAATTATTTGTAAGGCATTATAGCGATTAATGCCAAAGGATAGAAATATGCAAGGCGAAAGGCACGAGGCACAGGGCTAAACTAAACAAACCTCATTGACTACTACGACCTTTTCACCTATAAATTCTCAATCAATACATCGGCAAATTCGCTGCACTTAACTTCTATGGCATTATCCATCAAGCGGGCAAAATCATAGGTGACCCGTTTACTGGCGATGGCGGCATCCATCGCATTGATAATCGCATCAGCCGCCTCAGTCCACCCCATATAACGTAACATCATTTCACCCGACAGGATTAACGAACCGGGATTCACTTTATCCAGGTCAGCGTATTTTGGCGCGGTGCCATGCGTGGCTTCAAAAACAGCGGTTCCGGTTTTATAATTGATATTGCCGCCTGGTGCAATACCAATCCCGCCAACTTGTGCTGCCAACGCATCGGATAAATAATCACCATTTAAATTCAGGGTGGCGATTACATCAAAATCTTCCGGGCGCGTTAACACTTGTTGCAAGGCGATATCGGCAATGGCATCTTTAATTAAAAGTCGGCCATTGGCCAGCGCGTCTGCCTGTTCTTTATTGGCGATGGTTTCACCGGACTGCGCACGGGTTTTTTCCCATTGTGCCCAGCTATAAGTTTGCCCTGCGTATTCACGTTCGGCAACGGCATAAGCCCAGTTACGAAAAGCGCCTTCAGTATACTTCATAATATTGCCCTTGTGGACAAGGGTCAGGCTTTTGCGTTTATTGGTCAGGCAATAGTCAATGGCCGAACGTATCAGGCGCTCTGTGCCTTCTTGTGAAACCGGTTTGATGCCAATACCTGACGTTTCCGGAAAACGGATTTTACTGAACTGCTCGGGGAAATTTTCCTGCAATAAACGCATAAATAACTTGTTGTCATCACTGCCCTGTTCAAACTCCAGACCGGCATAAATATCTTCCGTATTTTCCCTAAAAATAACCATATCAACCGCACCCGGATTTTTGACGGGTGAGGGCACGCCTTGAAACCATCTGACCGGACGCAGACACACATACATATCCAGCATTTGCCGCAACGCCACATTTAAAGACCGGATACCGCCGCCTATGGGCGTAGTTAACGGCCCTTTAATAGACACCAAATAATCCCGACAAGCATCAACGGTTTCATCAGGTAGCCAGGTATTTAATAGCGCATGCGCTTTGCCACCGGCATACACTTCCAGCCAGTGAATTTTTCTTTGTCCGCCATACGCTTTTAAAACCGCAGCATCTAAAACCCGAACCGTCGCACGCCAGATATCAGGCCCGGTTCCATCCCCTTCTATAAAAGGAATGATAGGATTATCAGGCACGATCAATTTACCCTTTTGCATCGTGATTGAACGGCCGTTGGGTGGAGGAATAAGATGGGGCATGGCTAACTCCTGATTTAATGGGATTGAACGGGTATCATAGCAAACGAACCGGCGCGGGTCTTTTTATTCATTTCCTGCATTGTTAAAATAGCCAATAAGGTGCGATCTACTTACTCATCAATGACTATAACTCGATGTTCAAGTTTTTAGGTGTAGGCCGGAATAAGACTTTTCGAGCGCAAGCGAGAATAAGCGTTTCCGGCATCCGGTACGAGTGCGCCGGAAACGCCACCACGCGCTACGCTTGGGTGGCCTTATTCCGGCCTACACCTACACCTCTTGTTTGTTATAGCCGTCTTTGCAGAGTCAAGAATTAAAAACTTGAAGATTGAGTATAAAGTAAGGCAGATAGAATAAAGGGATCGTTGTTTTCCAACATTTTCATGCTGACTTGAATAAAAGGAAACAAGTTTAAATTCAATTCACCGATTATAATGGTTCCAGCGTGTCGGCTTAACGTTGATTCTGCTCACCTCACTTGTACGCCATTTCTAAACCGCAAAAACTATTGGAGCAACCATGCGTATTCTTATCGTTGAAGATGAAGTCATACTCTGTGAACAAATTCAGGAGTATCTGGCTGATAAAGGTTTTGCTGTGGACACGGCACATACCGGTAGCGACGGTTATTACATGGGCAAGGAATACCCGATTGATGCAGCGATTATTGACATTGGGCTTCCCGACTTTTCAGGTATTGAACTCATTAAACGCTTACGTAAAGATAAGGTAAGCATCCCCATTTTAATCCTGACAGCCAGAAGTCGTTGGCAAGAAAAAGTAGAAGGGCTGGAAGCAGGGGCTGATGATTACTTGGTTAAACCTTTTCAATATGAAGAGTTACTGGCCAGAATTAACGCTGTGATTAGACGCTCGGCAGGGCAAGCGCATCCGGTGTTAACGCATGATAATATTGAACTGGATACCGTTGCGCAGGAAGTTTCGGTGTCCGGCGTAAAGTTGAAGTTAACCGCTTACGAATACAAGGTACTGGAATATTTAATGTTTCATAAGGGCGAATTGATTTCAAAATCCGTATTAACGGCACATATTTACGATGAAGACTTTGATCGTGACAGTAATGTTATCGAGGTTTTTATCGGTCGTTTAAGAAGAAAACTCGATCCTGACGGCACTCGTAAGCAGATTGAAACCTCAAAGGGACGCGGCTACCGGATTTCTACCGGCCTTTCTTGAGCAAGGCATTGCCCCTACCCAATGCCATTAAGTTAAGCATACCATTGGAGTAAAATCGCTTTATAGATTTTCAGATAAATAATTTCGATGATAACGGATACCATCCCTTTAAGGGATGGTATCCGTGTGGATTCAAAACGTCGCGAAATGGAAGTTTAATTTCTGAAAGACTATAGCTGTTGTGCATGCAATAGCTGAAGCGATTGCACTCCAATTTTTAAACAACTTGCGCTAAACTTAACGGCATTACCCCCCTACCCTATTGGCACTGCCGATTTCTTATCTAAAAGGCTTTAAATGCGCACTAAATCATTAAGCTTTCGATTACTCATTGCAGAAGGTTTGGTTCTGGCCGCCTTCTTTGCACTGGTTGCTATTGTTCTTGAACAAGGCTTTCGTGAAAGTGCCGAACAAGCACTGCGGGAAACCTTACAAGTCCAAGCGTACTCACTGTTATCGGCAGCCAAACTGGATAGTGCCGGCGAATTAGTCATGCCTGCCAATTTACATGATCCACGCCTGACAAGCCCTGGCTCCGGTCTTTACGGCTTTATTCAGCAAGCTAACAAGCCGGTTTGGCACTCCCCTTCAGC
>CAIQND010000684.1 GCA_903873045.1 uncultured Methylococcaceae bacterium
ATCATAGTTTTGATGTGGCCAAAGAAGGTTATTTAAATCTATTGCCTGTTCAGGATAAACACTCCAAAGAACCGGGTGATAGCAAGCCAATGATGATAGCCCGGCATCTATTTTTAGAAGCGGGGTTTTATGAGCCGATGGCCAAGGCCGTGGCGATGATGATTGATGTCGGCAATACCAAAGGGCAGGGCATACAGCTTTTGGACTTGGGTTGTGGTGAAGGTTATTACAGTCGAAAAATAGCCAGCTTTTGCAAACACAGTGAACAGATAGCTTTGCAGGGTATTGATATTGCCAAGTTTGCCATCGCCGCCGCCGCTAAAAAACAACTTCAAGCACGGTTTGTCGTTGCCAGTTCAAACCGGTTGCCTTATGCAGATCAGGTTTTTGATGTTGTACTTAGAGTGTTTGCGCCCTCGGATAATGATGAACTCAAGCGGGTGCTAAAACCTGCCGGGTACTTGCTGACGGTCACGCCTGGCCCTCGTCATCTATGGCAATTAAAAGAATTTATCTATGCCGAGGCAAAAGAACATGCCTCAGAAAATGAAGTGCCTCAGGGGTTTGAACACTTAACGACACAGCGGATCAGTTACAAAATCACCCCAAACCCCGAGCAAAGAATGGCACTTTTACAAATGACACCTTTTGCCTGGCGAGCCAGCGAAAGTGTTTTACAGAAATTAAGTGCTGTTTTAGAACTTGAAATTGAAACTGATTTTATTTTGACTTTATCCGTAAAAATAGCGGATTAGTAAACCATATCATTTTGTTACTGCATTACGGTCATTCGGTTTTATCCCGGAGGCGGGGATTAAGTGCCGAAAATTGCCAAGCGGACTGGTATTTTCAGCTTTTGGCTAAGAGACAGACCTGGCAGGTTTATAAAACCTGCCAGGTCTAATTGCGGTATTTTTGTACTCACTAATGTGGGTAGCCCAAATTTTTAATTAAGTCCCGCGATAGTAACCATTGGCAGAATTTTCGCTTTGGGTTTTACCGGTAGTTTCTTGTTTTTTACTTTTATTGGGTGTTGCCGGTATGGCTTGTTTCGGCTTACCAGCCGGTACGATAACCGGTTTGCTGTTTTTACTGGCAGTGACAGGCTCGGGTGTTTTCGACTTGCTAGCCGGTACGATAACCGGTTTGCTTTTTTTAGCGGCAATGACGGGTACGGCTGTTTTTGACTTTCCAGCCGGTACAATAACCGGTTTGCTGTTTTTTCCAGCCGTGACGGGTACGGTTTTTTTCGACGTGCTGACCGTTACCATAACCGGTTTGCTGTTTTTACCGGCAGTTGCCGGTACGGATTTTGTACTTTTGATTACCGCAGCAGCAACCCCTGGTTTTGTATTTTTAGCGACCACGACAGGAGTCGGTTTTGTGATTTTAACAACGGGAACAGCTACCGGCTCTGGCTCAAGTGCGGGTATTTCTTCTTCCAGCGGTGGCAATCTTTCAAAAAGCGGAACCGGAGTTCCATCCAGATCTTTAAGCGCCTTATTTAAAGCTACCTGATCAAACTCGGGTAATTCGCCTTTGTTGGCTTTTTGAATAAGCTCTAAAGCTATGGCATAGCGTTGATCCTGAGTCTTTTCTTCACCTTCCAAATCAGGATGCGCTTCAACATACAGCGTATTATTTAACCAGCCAACCTTCACCGGTTGCTTGACTATATAAACTGATGTGCCAACGGGAACAGAACGGTACAAAGCCTCAATGTCTTCAGGATACATACGTACACAACCATGCGTTATTTGCATGCCGATACCAAAAATCTTATCAATGTCGGTACCGTGTATTCGATAATCGCCTGGAAGATTCAGATACAATGCGTAAGCGCCCAAGGGATTGTTGGGGCCAGGCGGTACGATAGCCGGTAAAGGATCGCCATTGGCAGCATGCTCACGTCTGATTGATTCGGGTGGATGCCAAGCAGGGTCTTTCACTTTTTTGATAACAGTGGTTCTGCCCAGTGGCGTTTGCCAATCTTGTCTGCCGACACCATGCGCGAAAGATTTCACCGTGCCGGGTTGATCCGCAGGGTAATAATACATGCGGTATTCCGCGATATTTAAGGTAATACCTTCATGCGGACTATCCGGTAAAATACGACGATTAGGCAAGCGGACGACAGTCCCTTTTTTTACCAGCCAGCGATCAACAGTAGGATTTAAAGTGACTATTTCTGTTTGTCCCAGATTAAAACGTCTGGCTACATCCAGTAAGGTTTGATCTTGCTCAACGGTTAACGTGACAGTTTCACTGGTGGACGAAGACACAACCCGGTCGCCGCTAATTTCCGGCAACTTGTAACTGGTGGCATAAACGTTACCAACAATGGCTAGCAATAACAATGAAGAAGCAAAGAGAGTACGGATTTTCATTACAATAATTTTCTCGGGAACACTATAAAAATAACACTCGGGTTAGGAATTGGCTCTCGTTAAAAGTAAATCACGATTAATGCCGGTTTAAAGGTAACTATTCAGCCCCTCTTTGAAAAGAGAGTTATGGGGCAATGCCGTTAAGTTAAGCGCAAGTTGTTTAAAAAACTGGAGAGCAATCGCTTTAGCTATTATAGAGCCATGTAGAAGTAAAGCGACATTCGATCACCCTCACCCCAGCCCTCTCCCTGAGGGAGAGGGAGCTTAATGTTGCTTTACTTCTAAGCCACTCTATACCTGTAAAAACAGCTAAAGTTGTTTTACTCCAGTTGTTTGCTTAACCCAACCACTGCTTCAAATTTCATATACAAAAATATTCATTTGATAATTCGCTCTCCGTTGATAGGTTTTTCAACCTGCAACTGGAGTCCTGGTTGAGCAGTTTCAACCGATTGGCACTGGTTCGTTGTAGCAATATA
>CAIQND010000685.1 GCA_903873045.1 uncultured Methylococcaceae bacterium
ATCCTTTCGGCATGATCGATTCAAAAAATTATTACAGAGCCTTCAAGCTGGTACCTGAAGACGGCAAAAAAACCAAGAGTGTTAATGCACAATGATCATTGAAGATATTTTTTCCAAACAACTCACCCGCGACATTAACGGCGTTGTTAAAGCCGAACAGGTCGATAACGACAGTGTTTATGTTGAACTCGATGAATACGTTATTACTCAAGAATTGGATCGGCATTTTCGCCATTTTTTTGAAACTTATATTCCTGCCGTTAAAAATAGAAATCCTGCTGTAGCCAGTAAGATTGGCGTCTGGGTGTCGGGCTTCTTTGGCTCGGGTAAATCGCATTTCATTAAAATATTGGCCTACCTGTTAGAAAATCGGGCGGTCGAAAAGAATGGTGAAACCCATCAAGCGCTCACCTTTTTTGCAGATAAAATTAAAGATGCGCTGCTGTATGGCGATATACATAACGCCGTTTTGAAACCGGCTGATGTTATTTTATTTAACATAGACTCACGGGCCAATACCGATGATGGCGATAACGCTATCCTCAAAGTTTTCTTAAAAGTATTCAATGAGCGCGTCGGTTATTGCGCAGATTTTCCTCATATCGCTCACATGGAAAGAGAGCTGGATAAGCGTAATCAATACCAGGCCTTTAAAGATAAATTTGCCGAGTTAACAGGGTCAAACTGGGAAGAACAACGTGATGCCTATGATTTCTATCGCGATGAACTGGCAGAAAGTTTGGCGGCTGCCAGCAAGCAATCGCTAGTCTCAACACGGCAATGGGTTGATCAACTGGAAACCAATCTACCGTTGGATATTACTAATTTTTGCAAATGGGTAAACGATTACCTCGATCAAAAAGGTGATAGAAACATTTTGTTTATGGTCGATGAGGTCGGACAGTTCATCGGGAAAAACACCCAAATGATGTTGAAGTTGCAGACCATTACTGAGGATTTAGGCTCTATTTGTGGCGGTCGTGCCTGGGTTATTGTGACATCACAAGCGGATATTGATGTCGCAATCGGTCAGTTTGATAAGCGTGATGGCGAAGATTTCTCGAAGATTCAGGGGCGGTTTTATACGCGCCTGCAATTGTCCAGCTCCAATACCTCAGAAGTTATTCAAAAGCGACTGCTTGAAAAAACTGAACAAGCGGTTGTGGCTCTGGCAACCGTGTTTGCAGAAAAAGGCGACATTCTTCGCAACCAGTTGACCTTTGATAAAACCACCACGGCGGCACTCAATGGCTACAGCGATGTTCCCTCGTTTATTGATAATTATCCCTTTGTACCTTATCACTATCCCTTGGTGCAAAAGGTGTTTGAATCCATTCGCACCAAAGGCGCGACCGGTAAACATTTGGCCATGGGTGAACGCTCATTACTGGATGCTTTTCAGTCGGCAGCCAAGCAGGTTAAGGATCAGGATATTGGTGCATTAATCCCTTTTTATTGTTTCTATTCGCCCATAGAAAGCTTTCTGGAACCCGCCGTTAAACGCACGATTGATCAAGCGTGTGAGCTCAAAACCTTGACTGATTTCGATTGCAAAATACTAAAAACACTGTTTCTTATCCGCTATGTTGACATCCTAAAAAGCACCCTCGATAATTTGGTGACACTCAGCATTGAACAAATTGATGCGGATAAAATTGCCTTGCGAAAAGAGATTGGTGAGAGCCTTAATCGTCTGGAGCGCGAATTATTAATTGCCCGAAATGGCGATGAATTCATTTTCTTAACGAATGAAGAAAAGGAAATCGAGAATGAAATTCAACATACCGATATTGAGCCATCAGAACTGACCACCAAGCTATCAACTATTATCTTTGATGAATTGTTGTCAAGGCAAAATAGTTATCGTTATCCCGTTAATAAACAGCCTTATGGAATAAGTCGTTTTTGTAATGGCCATCCAAAAGACGGCACGACTTTAGAAGACCTGGTGGTCAAAGTTATTTCACCACTGGATTTGCATTACGATAACTTTATTCATGACCAACAATGTTTAAACGCTACGTTGGAAGGCGATGGTTGTGTCTTGGTTAAACTGCCCGATCATCCGCGCATCTTTGGCTACAAAGGACTGGATGGAGACCTTGCCCGATTTATTAAAACGGATCGCTTTCTCAAGCAAAATGCAGGGCAACGTCCGGAACAGGAATACCTGTTGCGTGAAAAGCAGATGGAAAATATCGAGCGGGAAAAACGCCTAAAATATGACTTTGAGCAGCTCTTCACCGATGTCAATATTTATGCGATTGGTGCCAAGATGCAGTCCAAGTCTTCCACGCCGTCAACCATGCTGGAAGACGCTTATAAGTACGTTATCGAAAACACTTTCGCCAAGTTAAATTTATTGCGATTAACAACAAGTGATCCGGGCAATTTATTGCGCGAACTCCAATCGGTTTTAATGGCTGATGACATGGGGCAGCTCGGTCTGGACATGTCCGATGTGGAGTGTAATCCGGAGGCGACCCGAGAAGTTGAGCTGTACATTTCTTTAAAAATTGAACGCAATGAGGCGGTATATTTACGCGATGTCATGACTCGCTTTAGCCGCCGTCCTTACGGTTGGCCTGATAATGAAATTTTATTGTTGGTTGCCAGATTAGGCTTGGCAGGAAAAATCAGCTTTACCCTAAACGGTGATTTACCGCTTAAAAAAGCGTATGAACCGTTTGCCAGTGCGCGTAAGCGTGGCGAAATCCGTATCCAGAAAATCCGTCAGCATGATGAGCAACAGCTCAAAAAAGCGGCGAGCGTTGTTAGAAAGGTGTTCAATAAAACCTTTAATGGTTCCGGCGAAAAAGAACTGTCCGAGCTTATCCAGCAAGAGCTAAAAAAATGGAATGACCAGTTAACCTCATTTAACAATAAGGCTCAAACGGGGCATTTCCCTGGTAAAGCCAAGATTGAACAGGGCTTGATCCTGGTTGCAGGATTGGTTGAGCAAACCAATAGCTTTAGTCTGATTCAACGTATGGTTGAAGATGCCAAGGCCTTGGAGGACTTTGCGGAAAACTTTGAAGATCTGGATGACTTTTATAATAGCCAGTTCCAAACCTGGCAGGCACTGAGTAAGGCGCTGAATGATCAATTTAAGGCTAACCGGCCTGCACTGGAAAAAGATCAGCCAGCCAAAAAAGCCCTGGATGAACTGGAGTACATTTATAAATTAACGGCACCTTATGACCAGTTACGGCTGATCAATCCGTTAATTGAACAAGTACAGAAAGTTAATAACCAGTTGGTGAGCGATAAGCGTAACCTGGCTCATGAACAGCTTAACCAGTGTCTTGAAAAGGTGCAGTCAGTGCTGAACGAAGCCGGTGCGCCGCTTGATTTACAAAACCAAGCCTTGCATCCCTTACAGCTTTGTAAAAAACGGCTTGATAACACCGATTCAATTCCGCAGTTAAACAGTGAGCAACTTGACTCAGAAACTTATGAAGAGGACGCTTACGAACAGATCAATCGTTATATTGAATCTCAGCGTAAAATAGAGCCGGTTAAGTCACCTGAACGACCGGTTAATGATCCGGATAAAATAGCAGAGCCGCCTATTGTCGTACTTGCACCTAAAAGAACAGTAACCATCAGTCCTGCCAATATAGCCGCTATGAGTGTATCTTCTTTTATAGAAACAGACGCGCAAGCAGAGCAATACCTCAGCCTTATTCGTGATGAATTGTTAAAAGCAATTAAAGCGGGTGATAGAGTGAGGATTAAATAATGGTTTACTGCGAAGCCTTGGTTTGGTAGCAAGCGTAACCCTTCACGAAAAAAATATCATGAAATCGAACAATGGTGGATCAATTACTTTGGCTACGGATTTACAAAGCTCACAGAATCAGAAGCAAAATATATCCTCAACACAAAGAAGAATGCTGACGAAATCAGAGATCGAATTCTTGCAGAAAAACAAGAAGGATTCGATGGAAAAAATGATTGCGATATTTAAGGCTAAAAATGTAATTAGACAAATCTCTGTCAAACGAACAGAAGCTGATTGAATAACGTAATGTACATTATTACTTGTGGGAACAGCGTGAACGAATATGAACTACGCCCGACTGATTTTTGAAGATACGCCTGCATTTGTTCCCGTTCCGCTTGAAATGCAACATCGTAAAACTGAAATTATTTTTTTGCCATTGGATGATGAGTTGTCACCAGAATCGTTCGCTACACAGCAAAATTCAGTGGGGCGGAATGAAGTGCCTGAAGCCAATGAAAATAGTAATTTGCTGGTGCCTGATGCTTTTTTTGAGTCCTTAGAAAAAATAGATGAGCCTGGATCGTTATTGGAACTTATCGGTAAAGGCAAAGGTTGCTTTAAAAGTGCCGCAGAAGTTGATGCCTTTATTCGTGCGGAGCGTGATGCGTGGGAGGATTAACATAACCATGCCAACCCAAAACCGAGAATCAAGCCAGCTTCCTGCTTCGACAGATTCTACACAGACCGAATGGAATAGCTTTTTTGCTGATTTTAGTCGCCCAATAAGGGATGATGCTCCTTTATTGCGCGAGGAAATTTATTTAAAAATGTATGATCAATCAAAATGTAATAAAACAATCTAATGAGGTGATTTGATGAAAACCATACAACTTGAACTATCGGACACTATTTATGACCGAGTGATTAGTTTTTTAGAGCTGTTACCAAAAAATGAATGTCATATTCTCGAAAACAAAATGGCAGGACGGAAGGCATTAAGTGAAGCATTGGATGCCGCAGTTCGTTCAAATGCATTTGCAGATATTAAAGACCCTGTTGCTTGGCAGCGCGAAGTCCGTAAAGATCGATCTTTACCTGGTCGGGAAGAGTAATGATTTTATTGGATAGCAATTTACTGATTTATTCGGTTCAGCAAGAATACGATGCTTTAAGAGAATGGATGCTAACTATTCAGCCAGCGTACTCGATTATTAGCAAAGTTGAGGTATTAGGCTATTGGAATATTTCACCGGAACAAGCGCAAACAATTATCGCTGTTTTAGCTCAAATGCGTGAAATATCATTAACTGTCAGGCAATGCGAACAGGCAATTACACTTCGTCAACAACGGAAAATGTCCCTTGGAGACTCACTGATTGCAGCCACTGCATTAGCTTATGAAATACCGTTGGCTACTCGTAACGTCAAAGATTTTGACTGGATTTCGGGTTTAATACTAATCAATCCAATAGACGCTTAATACCCCTCATGAACACCAACAACATTAAAAAATACGCTCCACTAGCCCGTCGTGAATTTATTGAAGCGGTCGGCAAGCGGCTTAATCAGTTCGGTGTTTACAGTAAAGGCAATACGCTAACCTTCAGCGAGCCGACTTTTTCCGGTTCGGTGATGCAGATTGACGGTAATAGTTTTGATGCCGGATTGGCACCAGCCCGCAAGCGTTTGGTACTTCGTGCTGAACAATTGGGTTTTGATGCCTTGGTAGAGCAGGTGGCTTATACCTGGTTTAACCGGCTTTGTGCCATCCGTTTTATGGAACTAAAAACAGATTATCTGGAACACGGTTTCCGCGTCTTATCCCCCTCTCCCTCGCAGGGAGAGGGCCGGGGTGAGGGTATAATCCCGGAAATTCTCGACCATGCTCAAGATGCGGCTGAAGCCTTGGGCCTGGATCGTAATTTTATTGTTGAATTGAAACTGGCAGGCAATAAAGATGAAGCACTTTATCGTCATTTGCTACTGGGGCAGTGTCATCAATTGCACCAAGCCATGCCGTTTTTGTTTGAAGCACTGGATGATGAAACCGAATTATTATTGCCCGATAATCTAATCCGCACTGACTCGATTTTACGTGGTCTGGTGGATGGCATTCCAGAAGAAGACTGGGAACAAGTTGAGATTATCGGTTGGCTGTATCAGTTTTATATCTCCGAGAAGAAAGATCAGGTCATCGGCAAGGTCGTAAAAAGCGAGGATATTCCTGCCGCTACCCAACTATTTACACCCAACTGGATAGTCAAATATCTGGTGCAGAACTCTGTTGGTCGTCAGTGGATGATGACTTATCCGGATTCCAGTCTGAAAAGTCAGATGGAGTATTACATAACACCCGCCGAGCAAGAAGCATCGGTTACCGCCGCTTTAGCCACGATAACCCCGACCAGTATCGAACCGGAAACCATAAAAGTGATTGATCCGGCCTGTGGTTCCGGTCATATCTTGGTCGAAGCCTACAACTTGCTCAAAGCCATTTATGAAGAGCGAGGTTATCGTAGTCGGGACATTCCCAAACTGATACTGGAAAACAACCTGTTTGGTTTTGATATTGACGATAGAGCCGCGCAGTTGGCCGGCTTTGCCTTAATGATGAAAGCCAGGGAAGATGATCGGCGTATTTTTACCCGTGACATCAAGCTGAATGTCTTGGCGCTGCAATCGACGCACGGTTTGGATTTTCTCGAACTGTGGCGCAAGCTGGATTTATATAATCTCTTACCCGTAGGGACTAACGAGTCCATTTTTGATGAGGTAGATGTAGGTTGGGTTAGCGATAGCGTAACCCAACAAATCGAGGTCACCCCTGTTGGGTTACGCGATAAAGCCGCTAACCCAACCTACACCTTATTGAAAAACTTGCTCGACCAATTCACCCATGCGAAAACTTTTGGTTCGTTAATTCAGGTTCCCGCTGATCAGGCTGACTATTTACA
>CAIQND010000686.1 GCA_903873045.1 uncultured Methylococcaceae bacterium
GATTTATCGCGTCTAAATGGATAACCCGTGGGTTTTCGGTAGGGACACGATAAATAGAGACGCGATAAATCGCGTCTCTACGGTGACGATACCTGTATATTGCCGCCCATGTGTGATTTATAGTTTAAGGTGATTTCCGGAGAATATTTTACCCATTAAAAGTAGGATTTTCCCAATCAAGCAAGCGATTGGATTCGTCTAATGGGTAAGTTCTTTCGCAGAAATCACCTAATATCGATTATTATAGAACCATGTAGAAGTAAAGCGACATTTGACCACCCTCACCCCAGTCCTCTCCCAGAGGGAGAGGGCGCTTTATGTTGCTTTACTTCTAAGCCACTCTATACCACGCTAGATAATCAAGCTATCGCTTCCACTTGCACCAGATTGTCGGAGAATGTCGGCGCATGACCCATATTGACGAATTCAGCCGAGCTGATACTGTTGACCGTACCTTTATTTAACTGCCGCCAATAACCCAGCGTTGCGACAATCAATCCCGGATTCACATCAGCGGTGATCCTGGCCTCGCCTTCAAAAGCGCCGCGATCATTAAAGACCCGCACCTTATCGCCCTGCTTGATGTTGCGCAGCTCGGCGTCCAGCGCATTGATCAGTACGAACTGTTCACCCTGGACTTTGATTTTTTGCTCCATATTGGCGTAGCAAGAATTCAGAAAGCCATGGCTTTTCGGCGAGATGATATTTAACGGATATTTTTTCGCCAGTTCGGGATTGGTTGCCGGCGTTTCTCTGGAACACACATAATCTGGCAAGGAATCCAGAGCTTCGCCGGACTGGAAGCCTGCATACATCTGACGAAAGGGACCTGCGACAAAGTTTGTAGCGCCTGTTATTTCAAATTCGCATTTGCCGGACGGCGTTGGAAAGTTACCGGCTTTATGCGGAGCGCGATTATCCTTGGTTCCGACATTAAGACGGGCAAATCCCTGTTTACGCAGAGTTTCCAGCGTAATGCCCTCGCAAGCGGGCGAGTCCCAGTCTACATAATTTTCCAGGCATTCCGAATCCGACCAAAGAAAGTTCTCTTCTTGATAACCCATGCGTACCGCTAGTCGCCGAAAAATTTCGTTATTCGGGATTGCCTCGCCCGGTGACTCGACACATTTAGCATTGTAAGTCAGATACAAATGCCCCCAAGACAAAATCATGTCTTCCAGCTCCGCGCCCATAGATGCTGGCAACAGGATGTCGGCATAGCAGGCGGTATCAGAGATGAAATGCTCCGCCGAAACCAGAAACAACTCTTCGTTGAGCAGACCCTGGACTATCTTGTCGGTCTCCGGTGCCTGGGTGACGGGATTGGCATTCCAGCACATTATCGATTTAATTGGTGGTCCTGCAGGCGGTTCGTCGGTCAGTGCGCGACCCAGCTGCAACGCATTCATAACGCGGGTTCCCTCGGGAATCAAATCCGACCGACAGATCACGTCAAACTTGTAGGGATGCTCCCATACCGGCATCTGTAATGCGCCACCGCCGACATGACGCCAAGCGCCGGTCAACGCGGGCAAACAGCTGACCGCGCGTATGGTTTGGCCGCCGCCATAATGTCTTTCCAGCGCCACGCCCAAACGAATCACCGCAGGTTGGGTGCTTGCATAATCGCGGGATAGCGTGCGTATCACCTCGGCCGGTATGCCGGTGATGGCTTCCGCCCATTCCGGCGTGCGGGTTTTCGCGCGTTCTTTTAAGGCTGGAAAACCGACCGTGTAGTTATTGACATAATCCTGATCGACCAGGCCTTCTTCAATAATGGTATGGATCATCGCCATCGCCAAAGCGCCATCTGTACCCGGTTTGGGCGCAATATGAACATCGGCTTCCTTGGCCGTTTTGGATGCATAACTATCGATGACGACGACTTTTGCGCCTTTTTTCTGGGCTTCTTTAATAATGTGCCAGTGATGTAGATTGGTGCTGACCGAATTGCAGGCCCAGATGATGATGTATTTGGCATGAATAAAGCTTTCAGGATCGACGTCGGCCGTTGGCCCCACAGTCAGCAGCCAAGCAGTACACGATCCTTCGCCGCAAAAAGTGCGCTCGGTGACGGTGGCACCCATCCGGTTAAAGAACGCGTCGCCGCCGTTCAAGCCATGCACCAGACCCTGATTGCCCAAATAACTGTAGGGAACAATAGCCTGCGGGCCTTGCTTTGCAATAATCGCCTTCCAGCGCGTGACGATTTCATCCAGGGCTTCATCCCAAGTGATACGTTCAAACTGCTTGCTGCCTTTGGGGCCGGTGCGGCGCATCGGATATAACAAGCGATCGGGATGATAATGTCGCTTTTCATAATCTTTCAATTTAACGCAAAGACCGCCGCGCGTCATCGGATGGTCCGGATTGCCTTTAACACCGATCAGCTTACCATCCTGAACCTCAAATACCATCGAGCAGGTATCGGGACAATCATGTGGGCAGCCGCCGTGATGCGTTGTTTTTAATGCCACAGTCATTGTCTATTTCCTCGCAAAGCTAGGTTAAAAGTGAAAATCCATCATTATCGCATTAGTTTTTAAAATATTTGTTATGATTAAAAAAACTTACCGGTCAGTCTGGCCCGAATTGTAGTATACCGCTCGGTATATCACAAAATATTTATCAACTTCTCTTTTTTTGTTTATGGCTAAAACTCTACAAGAAAAAATTTTAGCTGCCGCATCGGAACTGTTTTATAGCCAGGGCATTATAGCAACCGGCATCGATGCTATTGCCAAGGTGGCGAATACCACCAAGATGAGTCTGTACAAATAGACGTTCTTCAAGAAGGAGCTATACCGCTCACGGTTCGTTCATTTTTAAAGGCAGTTAGGAAGATTGGTGCTATTTATTGAGAAAACAAGGCAAAGTTTACCAACTTTCAATTTAAAATATCATTTTTTTTAGATATAAAAAATAGAGTTTATGACATAAAGTCATTGCCAGGAGATTGTTTTTTATAAAAACTCCTGAAAACACTGCATGTAGTATTTTTAAACCTTACGTGCCACTAGAAAAAATGAGCGAACGGTGAGATACCGGTTAAGTCTTGCCTATTGTCCCGGCTTGGTTAAAAATTCGGATAATTTATTAGGGATAACTGGCATTAACAGTCAGTTCAAATTAAAATGATCAGTTTTTTATTGGGAATACTCAATAAGCATATCGTGACAATCACCCTGACGGACTTTTAATGACTGATCATAAACTAACACACCTTAAAGAGCTGGAAGCTGAAAGCATTCATATTATTCGTGAAGTAGCGGCTGAATTTGAGCGTCCGGTCATGTTGTACTCCGTCGGCAAGGATTCTGCCGTCATGTTACATCTAACCATGAAGGCCTTTTTTCCCGGTAAGCCGCCGTTTCCGATGATGCACGTTGATACCACCTGGAAGTTTAAGGAAATGATCGAGTTTCGTGATCAGTTGATTAAAAAGCTGGGGCTGGATTTAATCATTTACACCAATCAGGATGGTGTTGATCAGGGTATTGGGCCTTTTACCCACGGCAGCAAAAAACACACGGATGTCATGAAAACGGATGGACTTAAACAGGCGCTGGATAAATATCAGTTTGATGCGGCTTTTGGTGGCGCACGCCGTGATGAAGAAAAGTCACGTGCCAAAGAACGGGTGTATTCGTTCCGCGATAAAAACCATCGCTGGGATCCCAAAAATCAGCGCCCTGAATTATGGAATACCTATAACGGAAAAATAGATAAAGGCGAAAGTATTCGGGTGTTTCCTTTGTCCAACTGGACGGAATTGGATATCTGGCAATACATTCATTTGGAAAATATTCCTATCGTACCGCTGTATTTTGCCAAGAAACGCCCGGTTGTTAATCGCGATGGCATGTTGATCATGGTTGATGATGAGCGCATGCCTATTGGCCCGGATGAAAAAGTTGAAATGAAAATGGTGCGTTTTCGTACCTTGGGTTGCTATCCGCTAACCGGTGCAGTTGAATCAAATGCCATCACGCTGCCGGAAATTATCCAGGAAATGCTGTTGGCGACTACTTCGGAGCGCCAGGGACGACTCATTGATCATGACCAATCAGGGTCTATGGAACAGAAAAAACGCGAGGGGTATTTTTGATTAGGTTAAAATTACGTGTAAGTTACATTATGGGATTTACAAAATGAAAAAATTTCAAGATTTGTATATTGACCTAAATGGTCAGAGCATCGAAATTCTTATTGAACAACTAACACAGAATTGTGGTGATAATTGGAGACGTGCTTTTGAGCGAGAAGAAAATGCAAAATACCTTAACGAAAAGGCTTTTGCTTTTGAATATATTGGTAATGATTTATCACAAGCAGGTTTAACCTTATTTGAAAAAGAACAAGGTATTTGGCATGTGCCAAATATAGTTCCTATACATTCAAGCCAGCTTAGTACGGATGAATATAATAAGTTATTAATTGATTTCAAAGAATCACTTATTAATCCTATTGTTCAAAAAAATTCTATCCATATTGTACTAACAAAAGATGAGGTTTTTATAGAAGATATTGTAGGTTATGATGCAGCGAACGCACTTAAACAGTTTTCTATTTTAGCAAATAAATCAACAGGTTATTCTCATCCTTACGATGAAAAAAGATGGTTTAAATTCTTGGTGCAGGCTCAAAAGTCTGGAAAACGATTATATTCAGATATTTTAATAGCTACTTTAATCGAACAAGGCTGGTCAGAGGAATGGGCGTATAAATTAGCTTCTCAGTTTGAATACAGTGAAGAATTACTTGATTTTATAAATAATGAAGAATTAGAGGGAGCGTAACCTTGTTTTCTTCAGAAAATATTAGCCAACGTATTTCTAATACTTCTAAGCCTGTTTTATTTATAGATACTTGTGTTTTTTTTGATATTTTACGTTCGCCTTTTCGAGAAAGCATTCACATTAACGCTATATCGTCAGCATTAGATCTAATGAAACTTTCAGAATCCAATCCAAATGGTGTTTGGTTATTAACTAGCGAAACAGTAAAAGATGAGTGGAATGATAATATTGAAAATGTTAAAAAAGAGTTGGAAAATGAAATAAAAAAACAAGAGCGCATTAGAAAGGATTTAGTCACAACTGCTAATGTCATATTAAAAATAGATCACTCTCATGGTCAAGAAATGACAATTTTAAATTTACATGGTCATCTTGAAAACTTATCGCGTAATTTTTTAAATTATTGTTTAGTAATAAAACAAGAAGATAGTCATTCTATAAAAGCAATGCACAGAGTGCAAAAGTGTCTAGCACCTGCAAAAAAAGGCAAGCCTGAACCCAAAGACTGTTTAGTTTTAGAAGCATTCCTCGATGTTTCAGAAAAACTAAGAAATCTCGATTACAATCAAGAAATATATTTTATCACTTCAAATTCAAATGATTATGGAAGCCCTGATAAATCTTTAATCATTGACGATTTAAATAAAGTAAATGCAACTTTACTCAATACTTTGTCTTGGGCGTTTTCAAAAGTTGAAATCTCAAAATAAAATTTACGCCATTCAGATTTAAATATCTTTAGGAAACCCCATGTCACACCAATCCGATTTAATCAGTACCGATATTGACGCGTATTTAGCGCAACATGAAAACAAAGAATTACTGCGTTTTTTAACCTGTGGCAATGTCGATGACGGCAAAAGCACTTTAATAGGCCGCTTGTTGCACGATTCCAAAATGATCTACGAAGATCAACTGGCTGCGGTGCAGGCGGACAGTGTCAAGTCAGGCACCACCGGTGCCGGCAAGATAGACTTGGCCTTACTGGTTGATGGCCTGCAAGCCGAACGCGAACAAGGCATTACTATTGATGTGGCGTATCGCTATTTTTCTACATCGACCCGTAAATTTATTATTGCCGATACACCGGGGCATGAACAATACACCCGCAATATGGCGACCGGTGCATCCACCTGTGATTTGGCCATCATTCTGATTGATGCCCGTTATGGCGTGCAAACCCAGACTAAACGGCACAGTTTTATTGCTTCGTTGTTAGGGATTCAGCACATTATCGTGGCAATCAATAAAATGGATTTGATGGATTACAGTGAAGCGACTTTTAATAAAATAAAACAGGATTACTTGAGCTTTACCGATACACTGGATTTACACGATATTTATTTTATCCCGATGTCTGCACTGGACGGTGATAATGTCGTTAATCGTAGCGAGAATATGCCTTGGTTTACCGGCGAACCGTTAATGGAAGCGCTTAATAGTGTGCAAATCGCCAATGACCATAACTTTGACGATGCCCGTTTTCCTGTTCAATATGTTAATCGTCCCAACCTGGATTTTCGTGGTTTTTGCGGTACCGTAGCATCCGGTATTTTTAGAAAAGGCGATCAAATTACCGTATTACCTTCCGGTAAAAGCAGTAAAATCAAAGCGATTGTGACTTATGACGGTGATCTTGAAGAAGCTTATCCACCGATGGCCGTCACCTTAACGCTGGAAACCGAGATTGATATTAGTCGAGGCGATATATTAATTGGCACAGAAAAACAAGCTCCCATCGTCGCTGACAAGTTTAAAGCCACTATAGTCTGGATGACTGAAAAAGCCTTAACGCCGGGTCGTCAATACACCCTTAAGCTCGCAACCCGCAGCGTTTCGGGTTCCGTGGCGTTGATCCATCACCGGATTGATGTCAATACCCTGGAACACCATGACGCGGTTGAATTACAGTTAAATGAAATTGGTTCTTGTACGGTAACCGTTAATGCCCCCGTTGTTTTTGATCCTTACAAAACCAACAAGAGCACCGGTGCATTTATCATTATTGACCGTTTGACTAACGGTACGGTCGGTGCGGGCATGATTACCGGTGCTACGGATGATGAAAACCAGCAGTGTGTTAGCACAGAAGAACGCGCTGCACGCTATAGCCAAAAAGCCACCGCCATTGCCTTAACCGGTTCAGTCAGCAAAGAAGTTGCTTATAAACTGGAAAGAAAACTGTTTGATAATGGCCACGCAACCACAGTTCTGGAAACTCAAAATACCGCACTCATAAAAGCTATCAAAAACGCCGGATTGATTTGCTTGTGCGTCGATTACAGCGCTGCTTTGGCGGATATAAATTTTGATACCGACCAACGGGCTGTAGATGAAATTTACAGTGCATTGAAAGAACAAAAGGTTGTTTATTGATTTAATCAGTAACGACTCAGCCGTTAAAAATAGAACACTGATGACACGGATTTGACTGATAAACACGTAACGTATTTTTCAACTAAAAATAAAATCCGTTGAAATCCGTATAATCAGTGCCCTATGATTCAATACATAGGACAGTTTTTATCAAATGATAGTCTGTAGAAAAGTAACTATTTGAAGAGTAACAACTTTAACTTTTTAAGTGATGCTTTTAAAATTCTTTAAAATAAAATGATTACAAAAACTGTCCGAAGTATTGATGATTTAAACCAACACTATAAACACTAAGCGATTAAGGATTAAGTTATGAAAAAAATAAAGTATATTGTGCTTTTGGTTTTGATTATCTCAGGATGTGATGATATGAAAATGGACAGGAAAGTAGAGAAGAAAATGACTTTAGCAGGTTCAACGGTATTATCTTTGTTGGTATAGAAAATAATGATGTCTGTTAAATGCCTTGCACGGCTATTTTTTATGAGTTTAATGCTATCGGGCTGTAACACGTCCATGGATAGTTGTTCTTCATCAGAAACCCAAGAGCTAATGCAAAAGGATCTTACCGAGCAAGCAGTTAGATCAATAACTCAAAAAAGAGATGATCACTATAATGGAGCCCTTATATTTGGCGCTACCAAAGTTAGAGCATCTTTAGCTGAAATTCACATCGTCCTGGAAAATATTAAAACCGTTAAACAAGACCCAAAGAGCCATGTAAGCAGTTGCACAGGGCAATTAAAAATTACCGTTCCACCACCTATGCTGGAAGATGTTGATATGGCGCGAGACAATCAATATCAAATAAAAATTGCGCAATACGCACGGCAATTAGCGATTGAAAATAGTCGAAATGCGTTCACACAAACAGTGGACTATTCCGTAAAATCGCTGGAGGACAGTAAAACTGGTTCTATTGAATTTAAAAGTACGCCATGGGTACATTTATTGGATGAAATTATCACGGCTGCCTTATTAAAACCCACGTTAGACCATCAAGAAGTCAATGCCGGTCAGCATAATGAGTCGCCCATTCATAAAGTTGAGCCAATAAAACCTGAAGCAGAAGTCACTCATGTCCTTAAAGAAAAGCAAGAGACGGACAGTATAAGTAAAGACGTGCCCAAGTCCGAGCCGACTGAAAAGATCATTCCAAAAACACCGATCCCCCAACAAACTGTTAAGCCATTGCCATCGCCTGAGGTGGCTATACAGAAAATTTCTCCCGGCTTTAATTGTAATAAGGCGAGCAAACCAACGGACGTTACTATTTGTGCCACCTCGGCATTGGCTGTTTTGGATCTGGAAAACATGGTACTTTATAAAAATGC
>CAIQND010000687.1 GCA_903873045.1 uncultured Methylococcaceae bacterium
AAGATTTATCCCGGAAACCCAATCAACCTAACTTACCCAATGTACCGAACCAGCCTAATGCACCCCAACCAGAAGAAGACAACCAACTACCCCCTCCCGCAGAAGGCGAAATTGAGAACCCGAATGAATAATTTTAAAAAACTAACCACAAACACCTGCGTCCTGGTTATGGGTTTGTCGCTGGTCGGTTGTGAGATGTTACCGTTTAAGGAAGTCGCCAAATTGCCATTGAATCCGGTAAAAAAGGAAGAAATGAATGCTGTTTTTAAGCAATTGGAAAACAAGCCGCCCGTTGTTGAACTCCCCACTGAGCTGTATCCGGGAACCGATCGTTTTGTATCCGGTGCTACCCAACAAAACAGAAACGCCAGTCCAGCGGGCACTGGTTCTTACAGTCTTAATTTTGACGAGGCTGACTTGGGCGAAGTGGCAAAAGTGATTTTGGGCGATATCTTGGCGCAAAACTATGTACTCAGTCCCAAAGTGGCCGGTAAAGTGACTTTGCAAACCACCGACCCCTTAACCAAGGAAGAATTACTGCCTACGCTGGAAATGGTGTTGCGCATGAATAATGCGGCGTTGATCAAGAATGGCAAAATTTATCATATTGAACCGACCGCCGATGCTTTATTTCTTTCAGACATGTCTGCCAGCCGCTCAGGGTATCAAACCCGGGTGATACCGGTTAAAAATGTCGGTGTTCAAGATATTGTCGATATTATAAAACCCCTGGTGCATGAAAAAACCATCCTGACGGTGGATGCCAAGCGCAATATTTTGGTGGCCTCCGGAACCGCCGATGAAATAGCCCGAGTGCTGGATATGATAGGCACGTTTGATATTGATGTGTTAAAGGGGCGCTCGTTTGGCTTGTTCCCCTTGACCCATGTCGATCCAAAAACCGTGATTGAAGAGCTGCAAACGGTTTTTTATCAAAAAGCCAAAGGCGAGAAGTCCGAGTTTTTTCAGTTTATCCCGATACAGCGCTTAAATGCCGTTTTGGCGGTCACCCATCAGGCGCACTATCTGGACGATATTGAAGACTGGATATTCAGGCTGGATAAAGCCAACACCGCATCCGGCGGCGGGGTTAATGTCTATAAAGTTCAGCACGCCGATGCCAAAAAATTGGCGGCCACGCTAAACCAGATTTTTACCGGCTCCAAAAGCAAAGACACGTCGGCCTCGATTGCACCGGGGGAAACGGCTGATACCCTATCCAACCAAGATCCGACCAATACCGGTAATTCGTCGTCCAATACGGGCGGTTCACCCTTTGGTGCAAGTAATACGCCGTCCAATTTAGGTAACACGCCGACCGGCAATATGGGGACTTTCGCCGTCAATCCGTCTGATCAAAATTCATCAGCGGACAATCCGGGGGCCTTCGCCGCCAATGATCTTGATAAAGAAGCACTGGCAGGTAATTTAGGGGCTGGTGGTGGATCAATATCCAACGTCGGCAAGGTAAAAATCATTGCGGATGAAGCCAATAATTCCATCGTTATTGTTGCTACCGCGCAGGACTATGAAGTGATACTGCCGGTTATTACCCAGTTGGATGCGATGCCGTTGCAAGTGCTGATTGATGCGACGGTAGTGCAGGTTAAATTAACGGATGCCTTACAGTATGGCATATCGTGGTATTTTAAGCATGGGGGGAGTGCAATTGCCAACACAAATACTCCCCCCGGCTCAGCAGCTGGCGGATTAGCAACAGTAGGAACAGCAGCGGCAAATGCATTTACCGCTTACTATACTGCGGGACAGCTGCAAGCTTTGTTAAGTGCACAAGCCTCACTGAATAAAGTCAATGTGATTTCTTCGCCATCGTTAATGGTGTTAAATAATCAGAAAGCCAAAATAAATGTCGGTGATGAAGTCCCCATAACAACTGGTACCTACACGAATGTTATCGCTGGCTCCAGTACATCTAATTCAATTTCATATAAACCTACCGGTGTTACCTTGGAAGTTACGCCCAGAGTGAATGCGAACGGCATGGTGATTATGAAACTTAAGCAAAGTGTCAAAAGTGTGGTTCCTGCAACGACTACTACGGGTTCCCAAACCGCTTCCCCTACCATAAATAGTAAAGAAATTGAAACTAACGTGGCGGTACATGACGGGGAAACCATCATATTAGGCGGCTTAATTTCTGATGAGGTTGATAATTACAAAAGTGGCATTCCTTGGTTATACCAGTTGCCGTTAATAGGGTCATTATTCGGGAGTAGTACCAAGAAAAATGAAAAAACAGAGTTGGTTGTCCTTATCACGCCGCGAGTGGTAGGAAGCAAGCAGGATTCCAGGGTGATCTCTAATGAGTTTAAGCGTAAATTAACCGGAATTTATCAGGAAGACGTATCGCAAGGCGGAACCAACTTAATCCTGCAAAAAAAGGGAATTAATTAATTGCTGAGGTAGCGAAGCACGGCTACCAACTTAAGGCGGGACACTGAGCAGCAGAATGATTCGCCAAGTACCAAAAATTCCGTCATTCCGGCAGGGAGAGCGAAGCGAGGGTTGGCCGGAATCCAGTTGCCATGGATGGCCATTACAAAGCATACCATTGATTTATAGACACTTCGATTTGTCGGGTTACGCTGTCGCTAACCCGACGCGAATAACTTTGCAAATTACGACGCGCATAAGGGTAGAAACAATCTACCCCTACAACCTATTGTTACTCTTTCTGGGTTCACCGTGATTGTTCATAGTCAAAAGTGCCCCGCCTTAAGTTGGTAGCCCGAAGCACCAAGCGTGACGGGGTTTTCAGCCCCGTCACCCACGTTTGGTGCTTCAGGGCATAAAGCCCCTGATCGACAGCAAAAAAATTACTGGGTAATAACTTCTGTACCTTTGCCGATTAATACAACATCGGCAGGGCGCATGGCAAAAAGGCCGTTGGTAACAACACCGGTAATATTATTGATGATTTGTTCCAGCTTAACCGGTTCCATAATGCTCAGGTTATGAACATCAAGAATAACGTTGTGGTTATCGGTAATAAAGTTTTCCCGCCACACTGGCTGACCGCCCAATTTAACCAATTCTCTGGCAACATAACTTCTCGCCATGGGAATCACTTCAACCGGCAGGGAAAATGCACCCAACACATCTACGCATTTAGTCTCATCGACAATACAAATAAACTGCTTGCTGGCTGCGGCAATAATTTTTTCACGCGTTAAAGCGCCGCCGCCGCCTTTAATCAAATGCTTGTGAGGACTCACTTCATCAGCACCGTCAATATAAACATCCAAGGTACCGACTGCGTTTAAGTCAAATACCGGAATGCCGACTTTTTTTAAGTGTGCCGTGCTCACTTCAGAGCTGGAGACTGCACCTTCAATATCCGCTCTAAAATCGCCTAAAAAATCGATGAAATGTTTCACCGTAGAGCCTGTACCAACGCCGATAATGCCGACATCTTTAATATAATGCAAAGCGGCTTGAGCCACTTTTTGTTTCAATTCATCTTGTGTCATCGTGAGCTTCCTTAATAAAGTAAATGGTGAGCGATAATACCGCAGAACGAGACTTTCTACAGCCGATTTTTTAATTAATGTTCTAAAATTGCCTGTTTACTCAATCTTCAAGTTTTTAATGTTTGATTTTGGTGAGACCGCTATAACAAGCAATAAGCGTAGGCCGGAATAAGACCACCCAAGCGTAGCGCGTGGTGGCGTTTCCGGCATAGCGTTCAGAGTACCGGAAACGCTTATTCTCGCTTGCGATTGAAAAGCCTTATTCCTCTGCCTACGCCTGACAGTTTTGTAGGGGCAATCCCTTGCGGTTGCCCTGCTAACATCGTGGCATTAAAGGGCAGACGTAAAGCCTGCCCCTACAAAAAATGTCCCGCATCGCAGGGAAAAG
>CAIQND010000688.1 GCA_903873045.1 uncultured Methylococcaceae bacterium
ATAAATCAGACGCGATAAAGCGCGTCTCTACGAATATCCACAACAGGAAAAAATCATGGCATTTATTATCAAGAAAGACAAAAGCTACACCTGGCCGGCCACTATCAGTGAACCTATGGACGGAGGTGCCTTTACTGTCCACAAGGTGCGCGTTAAGTTTAAGATGCTGTCCCAAGGCCGTATTGATGAGGTCATCCGAAATGAAGCGGAAGAAGACGCGGATATTTTAACGGATGTGCTGATTGGCTGGGATGACGGTGCTTTTAAAGATGAATCCGGTGCGGATCTGGTATTCAACGAAGAAAATAAAGACTTGATCTTGTCGGTGCCGTTTGTACGGGGCGCGTTGATTAAAGGCTTTTTTGAGTCGATTTCAGGTAAGGCCCTTAAAAGAAAAAACTAATCGAAGCGGCTGAATACTATTGTCAGCCGCAACCCGATTTAAGCACCGACCTCATGGATGAGGACGCGGCGCTGTTTGGGATGACGATGCCGGACATCGATGTGCCCGAAGAAACCCACTTTGAAGTGTTAAAAGATAACTGGCCTGTTTTAGAGGCTTTTTTTGTATTGGAGGGGTGTGCCTGGCAATACACCGGGATGGGTGACCTGATAGGATTGGATTACAGCGCCGCCCATATTATCTGGGGCTATGCTGGCATCAAGCCCAGCCAAGACGTTTTTATGGGGCTGATGCTGTTTGCCAAAACCGTTGTTAATGAATTAAACCTTAGGAAGAAATCATGAGCGCAGTGCCGATTGTTTTAGGCATTACTATCCGGGCTGACGGCAGCGCCCAGGTTTCCGGCGAGCTTAACCGCGTTCGTGATGCGGTGACCAGTGCGGGCAGTGCGGCACAAAATACCAACCGTGAATTTGCCAATATGGCCAGGAACACGCAGGCGTTATCCAATGTTATGGGAGCGTTTGGGGTGACGCTTGGTTTGGCGGGTTTTGTTATGTTGGCGCGTGATATGGCGCGTACCGTTGAGCAGGTGCAAAATCTGTCAATTCGTTTAAAAGGTCTTACTAAAGGCACTCAAGACTACAATCAAGTGCAGGAATATCTAATAGATATTTCAACGCGGCACCATAAAAGCAATCTGGTATTAGCCGACTCATTTAGCAGGCTTTTAGTGCTTGAGCAGTCTGGAATCATTAATCGCAAACAATCCATAATATTGCTTGAGGGAATGAGCAATGCAAGCAGCAAAACAGGGGCAACAACCGAGCAATTAAAACAAGTCATGTTCGGCTTTTCTCAGGCAATGGGATCGGGTGTAGTTCACATGGAAGAATTAAATCAGATTAGTGAGCCTATGCCTGGGCTGTTAAATAAAATTGCTATTTCAGCCGGTTATACAACCGGAGAATTTAGAAAATTAGTGGGTGATGGACGTATTACATCCGATGTATTTGGTCGTGTTATGGTTAATGCGTTTGCAAGCTATGAAGGAGCAGCCGCTAAGGCTGGCGAGACAATCACGGCAAAATATGCAGACATTAGCAACGCATGGGTCGACCTTGCTACAGCACTCGAAAAACCAGTGGCGGGAACCTTAACCACAATCCTTGAAGCGGCAACATGGCAGCTAGGACAGTTTGCCATTCAGGCGCGTTATGTAAAATCAGTATGGGCTGATATTTTTGGAACCCCCATTAGTGGTGGTGCGGGTGATAATGGTATGACGGTTGATTTAACCGGCAGAGCAAAACCGCCGACAGTAGTTGATCCCGCTATTGCCGCTACAAAATCCATACATGATGAAATAGAAGCCACTGCAAAAAGCACGGCTGGCAAAAAAGCGAATGAAAAGGCCAGTAGTGATGCTCAAAGTGCTGCCAAAAAAGCCGCCAATGAAGCAATAAAGAATTATGAGTCTGCCGCTAAGTCAGCCGATGATTTTATGCAAAAATTAAAGGATGAGGCATCCTTATCAAGTCTGTCAGCAACACAACAACAAGACTTTGCAGCGGAACAGATAGCGCAAAAAATGCAAGATGCCAATATCTCAAGCCAGCTTCAGGTGGAATTTTTAACGCAGGCGCATGAACAAATTGTCGTTAATGAAGCCTTGTCAAAATCGCGAAAAATTGACGAGGTCATCTTGTCCGGAATGGCGGCGCTTAAAGATAAATACGATCAATTAACGCTGTCGGCCAGTGCTTATTATGCCAAGACCTTGGAGAATCAGCATTTAAGCCCGGAACAAGCAGCGCCGTTAATACAGCAAAATAAC
>CAIQND010000689.1 GCA_903873045.1 uncultured Methylococcaceae bacterium
CCACCACCGGTATCAATATCGAAGATGCCACTGCGCTTCATTTCTTCGCCTTTTTCAGCTAGGTCGCCTAATTTTTGCACCAAATCGCCCAAGCCGCGTAATATGCCTTCAAAATTACCGGTTACATTGCCTTTTTTGTCGCTCATCATGATTTATCCTCGGAGATATTTAGTTTTTTGAGATTGGAACACAGCAATTTATAGTCAACATTTAAGCGCCTTGCCGTTTCCGCTTTATTATTTCCTGATTCCTTCAGAACTTTTTGAATGATAATATCATTATTTATACGATTAATCTCTTTAAGAGAAAGCCCCTTGTAATCTGGAGCCATTTCACATTCCGAACACCCCTGAGGAGTTTTTTTTGGTAGTGGAGGCTTCTCAGTCGTTATTATTAAACCTGAATCTAAATTACCAGCGCTGAGCAGATTTCCTGCTGTTAAAAAGTCTAAATCTTTAACAGTAACTTCTTCTTGAGAGATTAACGCCAAGCGACGAATAACCGCTCGTAATTCCCTTACGTTACCAGGCCACAAATAGCTTAACAGGATTTCCTTCGCTTCATCGGAAAACGCTAACAATTCTATGCAGAGTTCTACGCAGACATCCTTCATAAAACCATCGGCTAAAAACAGAATATCATCGGTGCGCTTTCGTAATGGTTGAATATGGATGGTATATTCATTCAGCCGATAATATAAATCTTCACGAAAGGTCCCGTTAATCACGGCATCCATTAAGCTTTCATTACTGGCGGCAAGTATGCGCACATTGACAGGGATCGGTTTTATACCGCCAATACGATAAACAACACGCTCTTGTAACACACGCAGTAACTTGGATTGTGCGGATAAAGACATGTTGACGATTTCGTCCAGAAATAAGGTGCCGCCGTTAGTGGCTTCAAACTTACCTATAGATGCGTGATCGGCTCCGGTAAACGCACCTTTTTCATGGCCAAATAATTCGTTTTCAATTAACGAATCAGATATCGCGCCACAATCAATGGGAAAAAATTCTCCACTTGCACGTTGGCTTGACAGATGAATATTTCTGGCAATCATTTCCTTGCCGGTTCCTGTTTCACCTTGGATAATAACAGAAAAATCCGTGTGCGCTACTCGCTTAATATCTTTTATAACGTGTTTAGTTTCTGGGCTACTTCCCATTAATTTAAAAATCCGGGCAGAAATATCGCTATTAGACTTGCTTTTTTTGTTGTCTTTGCGTGCATGCGTTTGCACTGCACGATTTACCAACTCCAACACCCGATTATTATCGAATGGTTTGGGAAGGTAATCCCACGCACCTGCTTTGATAGCACAAACCGCGCCAAGAACACCAGCAGTGCCAGTAATCATAATAACGGGGAGTTGTGGATATAAAACACGCGCCTTAGCTAATACAGCCATACCATTGGGTTCGGGAATAACACTATCGAGCAGTAGCAAATCAGGCTCACGTTGTGATAATAAATTTAACGCCATAGTGCCATTGTAACCTTGCTGAGTTTGATAGCCTGCACGCTCTAAAAGATGCGCTAACAGCTCACAAATATCTTTATTATCGTCTATGATTAACACGTAACCTAAGTTAGTATCCACTTTAAATCTCCGGGTAAAACTTAGTATGTAAAAAATAAAATACTTTAAAATTAACTACTTAATTATTGCTAGCTTTCAATTTACTCGGCTTTTTTAAGTAGATACCTAAGTTACTTGGTTCCATTAAATGCACTCATTTTGTAAGCTTTATAATTGATATAGACTTTCAGATAAATAACATCCAAAAAATACCAATTAATACATTGATTTTAAATGTTTTTTAATTAGTGGAGTTGGAAGTTTAATATCTGAAAGTCTATAACCCTCTTCTTGTTACTAATTGAAATGCATCTTGAATAGAACAAAAACCGTACAAACTAAAACTTAGGTATTTAGGCAATATCCAAAAATAAATATGCTCTTATGGCACAGGATTTTTGTTGATTTTCAAAGGCTGCAAGAATTCAGAAGTTATAGCGACCCAGAAAATTGATAAAAACCACCAATCTAAGGAATACGCACTAAATAACTTAGACATCTTGCACCCTCTCCCTTCGGGAGAGGCTTGGGGTGAGCGGATATAAATGGTCAAGTTATTTCATGCGCGTTCCTAAGTATATTCTTTGCAGAAAATTAGTAAGTATTCACCTCCCCCTTTGAAAAAGGGGGATTGAGGGGGATTTATCTAATAAAATCTCCCCTAACCCCTTTTTGTTAAAGAGGGGGCTGAATAATTACGAAAATTAATTTAAATAACAATAAGCCAACTAAAGTAGTTTCGTATCCACTTTAAATCCCCGGGTAAAACTTGGTATGTAAAAAATAAAATATTTTAAAATTAACTACTTAATTATTGTTAGCATTCAATTTACCCTGCTTTTTAAAGTAGATACGTGGTTTCTGTGCAACAACATAGCTATTAGAGGAATACAATCGATTGCTTGGGGAAATTCTACTTTTAATGGGTAAAATATTCGTCGGAAATCACCTAAAGGATACAAGTAAGGTATAGAGTGGCTTAGAAGTAAAGCAACATTAAGCGCCCTCTCCCTCAGGGAGAGGGCTGGGGTGAGGGTGATCGAATGGTAATTATTCACCTCCCCCTTTGAAAAAGGGGGATTGAGGGGGATTTATCTAATAAAATCTCCCCTAACCCCTCTTTGTTAAAGAGGGGGGCTGAATAATTACATCGAATGTCGCTTTACTTCTACATGGCTCTATAACTTGCAATAAATAAGCCCACTTTATAGTCTCCACACGCATCGTATATGGCCATAAAGGCTTCGTTATACGGTAACAGGAATCATTAATGCGATGGCGTTTCAGATTCAGGCAGTTACCTAATAATTCGCTTAGAGTATCATAAATAGTCAATAAGCTATATTTATAATATTTATAATCAATACCTTCGCCAAAAATAAGGTATTCTTGACGTGAGGTCTGCCGATCTTTGTGGCATTGATAATTGAGTTGTCGATTAAAAACCCACTTGGCAAAAATGCCAAACAGTTTTTAATCCAGCGCTGGTATTTGCTGACTATGGAAACGATGGTTAGGCACTAGCCGTAACCCGGCTAACCACTTTAGACGAGACAAGCAAAAAGGCTTAACCGTCAATATGTTAACTTAATGATAAAGCTGCAAAAGAGACCGTTCGCTGAGCGGAGTCGAAGCGAGTTGTCCGTTTCGACTCCGCTCAGCGAACGATTTAATTTTAAACTGTCCCACCTTACGCGGGTAGCCAATTTTTGCAACCCGGTGGGTTGCCAGCCATTAGCCGGGGGTTGAGCGTAGCGACATCCCCGGATGATACGTAAAAAAGAACTGCGACCCCAGCGGGGTCACAGAAACACAACAGATAAACGAGGTTCATTATGGCATCCACCTACCTAAGCCTGCATTACCACATCGTATTTGGAACCAAAAATCGATTACCCAGCCTGGATGCAAAATGGTGTCCTCGGCTTTACGATTATCTCGGAGGAATTGTCCACAGATTAGGTGGATTTTCAAAACGAATCGGTGGAATCGATGACCATGTTCATTTATTAGTGTCTTTAAAAGCGACGCACAATCTTGCGGATCTGATGCGGGAGTTGAAGAAATCCTCGTCGGTATGGGTTCATGACACCTTAGGTGAAAAACACTTTGCATGGCAAGAAGGTTATGCGGCGTTCACCGTTAGCGCGTCCGCGCTGGACGCAGTGGCTCACTATATCGCCCATCAGGAACAACACCATCAAAAAAATCATTTAAGGAAGAATTGGTTGAAATGTTGGAAAAGTCCGGCGTTGATTATAACCCGGATTATTTGAAGCTCGAATTTCTGCGACCCCGCTGGGGTCGGGTTGTTTTTTACGCTTTATCCGGGGTGTCGCTACGCTCAACCCCCGGCTAACGGCTTAAACCCCGCTGGGGTTCCACATGCTCAAGCAATAACTTGCGTATAACAATAAACGTGAGGAAATGAGAAAGTTTATTCTGTGGTGGCTTATTTATTGCGAGTTACCTATAGTTCTTTGCAAATGAATTGATCGTGGTTTTAAGAGATAATAGATTGATATTATTGTTTTTTATGCCAAAATTTACACTCTGTTCTTTTGCAAAGAACTATAAGTAGGTAGCCCGTAACCGGCACAGACACTTTGATTTGTCGGGTTACGCTGTCGCTAACCCGGCGTGATATTAATTGCAAAAAGTGTAAACCGAGGTGTGAAGGATGCCCATATTGACATAATGCATAAAAAAATGTTTTCTGGTGGGGGTAGCTAAGGAAAAGTGGGAGCCTGAGCAGATCACAGGGCGCTTGAAAAGTCTTGAAAAACGACATGTTAGCCATGAAACTATTTATCGATTCCTGTTTGCTGGCAAGGCTGTTGGAGCGATGCTAAAAAAGCTTTAGCCGGTATTAATAATAGACTTAGAAAAATTATAAACTATAAAACATTATGGGAAGTATTTTGTAAAATGGCTTCACTTAATATTGATAATTTACTGGGTGTTGCATCTATTACTTGAATTCACCCGACCCTAACCGTAAAGGATAAAACTTTTATCCCAGTGGGGAAATATTTTCCACTGGACATTCTACCGTTATTTTTTATATATAGACTTTCAGAAATTAAATTTCCAAATTTTCCAGTTTCAGACCTTTGAAATAAGAGTAGTTCAGTGCAAGACTTGGAGATTATTTATCTGAAAGTGTATAGATGAAGCTTCTTCAAGACCAACCGGCTTACCCAGTGGTTGAACGACAACAATATCTTTGGGTAATTTGGCGATAATGTTATGCATTAACCCAAGAAAGAGTATAGCTATCTCATTGTCTTGTAATGATTTATCGATGCGTTTCGCAATAAAATCATCCCGCTGATCCAGTAAGTTTTGTGCGATTTCTAACGTAGAATCAGTTGATTCACCCAATTTTAGCAATTGTGTCATCAGGGAATGTTCTTGCACTAAAAGCTCTGCTGATTCCGTGCCCATAAGCACGGCTCCTTTGTGATGTAAAGCTTGCAACAATTTATAATTTTCACTACCAGAGTTTGCGACTTCGGCAACTATTTCCTGTTCTTTTCCACAAACAGGCAAGCCATCTTGATAAAGTTTCAAATTGGTAAAATCTAAACCTAAACTGTCAATGGTTGTTGCAATCATTCTCCAGAAATGTTCAATAGCATCAATATAAAGACGCTCCTGTTCTTCAGTTCGCAAGTCGCTTGCCGCTTTGCTCAATGATCCTAAATCTTTGGAGCTATGAATAATAGGGAAGTAAATCAGTGCACGCATTGAAATACAGTTATTACCGGGGGAGTTCTTCAATAACGGGCAGGACTGCCTCCAGTCGAGTTTCCAAGCGTTTCAGGCGATCTTCCAGCTCCGTATTGGGTAATGAGTTAATTTCTCTAGCTCTTGAGTCAAATGCAGGATTACCAGTCCACCAATCCAAGCCCATTTCCAACGCTTTGTCTACAGAACAGATAAGTAGACGGATTTCCAGTGTCAACAATTCGACTTCAACTAGCCTGATGCGAATATCGCCACTAATAACAATCCCTTTGTCCAGTAATCGCTCTAATAAATCAGCTACAGTAGTCGAATTTGTTGAGTGGGTTAATTTTCTGTTGTCGCTCATGGTATAAATCCTTACAGTAGTCGACCCAAAGGTCTTAAATTCTTATGCATATATTTCTTGGGCGTAAATAGTGCATACCAGCGTACTCACTCCTCGACTTTAGATATAGCGGAAGTGCCATTCAATTATTCTATCGTTTGTTCAAGCCGCTCAAGAACATCTAAAGATAACCGTAATTGACCCTCCTGCTCGTAACGGTCTGCAATAGTCATCAGTGCAGCTTTAGCGGCTTTACTTTCATCACTATTAGGGTATTGCTCGGTAATTTTTAGATACACATCTATAGCTTGCCTAAGTTCGCCTTGTGCAATCCATGCATTACCCATACGCAGAAGAAAACCACGCGTTGTTGAATTTATGTCGATATCTATATCAGCCATTACGCTTTTCCACCTACAAAGAACACACTCATGCTGTGTTCATGAATAATCCATAATAATTGTGTAATTTTGTTCATTGCCCACATCTTTATAATAGTCGACCCAAGGGGCCTAAGTTAAAATTCAAATCATCGTCTTCGAGGCCAAAAACCTCACGCAGCTTATCCAATTCATCGGCTTGACGCATTAGCGTCATACCCAATCGTTCGATTTCTTCATCAGTAAGCGATCCGGAATCCATTCGCCTTATGGCTTGTCGCTCCAACAATTCATGCAGCAGTTTAACGAGCGTTAAAACCAGTTGCGCCAAACCATTACGAACACGATCACCATCGATTTCTAATTTACGCGGAGTACCTTCTGTAGAAGATCTAGGTAAAATTGGCGGAGCCAAGTCATCCATAGCGTGATGAGGTGACGGATGCTTCGTTGTCATTGTCTTAATCCTTACCGCGTAAACGTTTGCCGGTTTCTACAGAAGCAACTAATGCTTGTAGGCTTAAATAAATTAAATCAATATTGGCGACTGAAACGGTTATATCTGCAACCACTACCGCACCTTTGTTTAAAAGACGATCCA
>CAIQND010000690.1 GCA_903873045.1 uncultured Methylococcaceae bacterium
AGCGGGACAGTTTAAGGTTAAGCCGTTCGCTGAGCGGTGTCGAAGCGGACAACTCGCTTCGACTCCGCTCAGCGAACGGTCTCTTTTGATGCTTTATCATTGAGTTAAGCTTTTTTGCTTGTCCCGTCTAAAGTTGGTAGCAAAAAAAAGACCCAGTTTTTTTCTTCGTGTCCTTCGTGTCTTCGTGGTGAATAAAATTAATTTAGCCAACAATCAAGCCGTCTTCCATGTGTAAAACCTTGCCCATTCGCGCTGCCAGCTCATGATCATGAGTCACTACCAAAAAACTGACATTAAGTTCCTGATTTAACTCCAGCATTAACTGGTAAACCTGATCCGCCGTTTTACTGTCAAGATTACCGGTAGGTTCATCAGCCAAAATTAAACTCGGCTTGTTAATTAACGCCCTTGCTACGGCAGCACGCTGCCTTTCGCCACCGGATAATTCACCCGGTTTATGTTCAATACGATGTCCCAAACCTACACGCTGTAATAACTCACTGGCACGAACACGCGCCTGCTTAACGGACTCACCGCCTATCAACAAGGGCATAGCCACATTTTCAAGAACGGTAAACTCACCTAACAGATGATGCGACTGATAAATAAAACCTAAGGATTTATTTCTTAATTTAGCCAACTTGGCAGCACTGACTTGATTAATATTAACACCATCCAATACAACCTCGCCGCCACTGGCTTTTTCCAGTCCACCCAAAAGATGCAACAAGGTACTTTTACCAGAACCTGAAGCGCCCATAATAGCAACACGTTCGCCTTTGCTAATATTTAAATCAACGCCTCTCAAGACCTCAACGTTCAACCCGCCCTGGTCATAACGCTTGGTCAGTTGGTGACAATGCAAAATACTGGTTTTATTCATATCTAAGAACTTCTGCCGGGTTTATTCTGGAGGCCTGCCAAGCAGGATAAATCGTCGCCAATAATGACAGAAAAAAGGCCATCCCGGCTATCGCGTAAACATCCGACCAAACCAGCTTGGAAGGTAGCTCACTGATGTAATAAACATCAGCCGCCATAAACTGAACCTGAAATAATTTTTCAATAGCCGGCACAATGGTTTCAACATTTAACGCCAGCACTATGCCTCCCAATGTACCCAAGGCTGTGCCGACTATCCCGATAATGGAGCCTAACACCATAAAAATCCCCATCACTGAGCCCGAAGTCAGACCTTGGGTTTTTAGAATGGCAATATCACCACGTTTATCGGTAACCACCATCACCAATGTGGAAACAATATTAAAAGCAGCTACCGCCACTATCAACAACAAGATGATAAACATCACCCGCTTTTCAGTTTGAATAGCCCTAAAGAAATTGCTATGCGCCAGCGTCCAATCACTCACCTGATATTCATTATCAAGTGCTTTTGCCAAGGCATGGGTAATTTGCGGAGCGTTAAACAAATCATCCAGTTTGATGCGCAAACCTGATACTGCGTCCTCCAAACGAAATAACTTGGCTGCATCCTCAATATTAATCAGCGCCATGTTACGATCATACTCATACATACCGACCTGAAAAATACCCACCACCGTAAAGCGCCGCATTCTAGGCACAATACCGGCCGGTGTAGAATTAATTTGTGGACTGATGACGGTGATTTTGTCACCCATCGTCACGCCCAAATAATTGGCCAACTCCACACCCAAAACAATGCCATATTGACCGGTAACCAGATCAGCAAGTTTACCTGCTTTCATCCTATCGGTCACTTCTGAAACTCTGGCCTCATATTCCGGCAATATCCCGTTCAGCATAGTTCCGCTGACACGCCGGTCGGCATTAATCATCACCTGCCCACTGATAAAAGGCGCAGCTCCTTGTACATGCGGATAACCTTTTAATTTCTGGTCCAGTTCACGCCAGTTATCCAACTGCCCGTAGTGACCGGTGACGGTAGCATGAGATGTCATTCCCAGAATCCGCTCGCGTAATTCGGCTTCAAAACCATTCATCACTGACAAAACCGTAATAAGCGCGGTAACGCCCAAGGCAATACCCATAACTGAAGTTAAGGTAATGAAAGAAATAAACTGGGTTCGACGTTTAGCCCGCGTGTAGCGCAAGCCAATATAAAAAATAAGAGGTTTAAACATGGAGTTTACTAGTTAGAGAAAAAATCAGGGGCTCTTGCACTGCGGGCAAAATCCATATAAATAAAGGCCATGATCAGTGAGCTCATAACCCAGTTTTTTGGCAATTTCTTTTTGCCGTGCTTCGATAAGCTCATCAGTAAACTCATCTACTTTGCCGCATTTCATACAAAGAATATGATCATGGTGATCACCCTTCGCCAATTCAAAGATTGAATTACCCCCCTCAAACTGATGCCGAGTCACCAGTCCTGCGGCTTCAAACTGGGTTAGAACGCGATAAACAGTCGCCAAGCCGATTTCTTCATCTTCACTCAGCAAAATTTTATACACTTTTTCAGCGGTTAAATGATGCTCATTAGTCTGTTTTTCTAAAATTTGTAGAATCTTGACCCGAGGTAAAGTAACCTTCAAGCCCGCATTCCTTAAATCATGTGTTTCCAACATTAATCTCCAATTAAAAGACTGGGCAGGCAGTTAAGTACAAAATAGCGTTCATTGTAGCCTTTTTAGAGAGTAAGAACATGACAGTTTTATAGGATAAATATTTAACATCCTGTATGATTTAATATTTTACCACTTCCGCAGCCTCAAATGAGAAAGTCGCTTTATTATTTAAGTTTATTGACAAGCTTCACACTCGTCTCTTGTTCAACCATCCTTAACCATTTACCCGGTGTTTATACGCTGGAAATTCAACAAGGCAATATTATCGATCAAGCCATGATTGACCAACTCCGACCCGCGATGAATAAGCGCCAGGTAGTTTATATTATGGGTTCACCTATGCTGGATGATGTTTTCCATAAAAATCGCTGGGATTATCTATACTCCAATCAACCTGGCGGTGAAGACAGAGTGCAAAAACAAGTTTCATTATTTTTTGAAAATGATCAAATAGTCAGTATTCAGGGGGATTTTAGACCAGGGGCAACGCCGGCGATTAAACCATCCATCGAAACAACCGTTGATGTACCCAAGCGTGATCTTGACAAAACCTTATGGGAAAAAATCACCGGCCTGTTTGGCTATAATGGCACTAGTGATGTCCCTAAAACTGTTAAAGCGGACTCCAAACCATCAGCGGTATCAGATAAATTGCCACTTTAATAACGTGAGCTAAATTAGGAATGGGGTAATCTAATTTCCCGTGCAGGGTATGAAACTAAAAAACAGTGCGCGTACAAAAAGCATGAAAAAACATCGGTGATGTCGGGCTGTAGATTGCTGTTTAATGGCTAACGCTTAGCGGTAACAGCAGTCTATCGATTGACCGATTAAGGTGAATTGTTAAATCGTAAGGGGCATTTTCGCCCCTTCGGTCAGAGGATTCTTTGAGGCAATACTTCGGACAGTTTTAACTTATTGAAATAATATGTTATTTGACGAATCGCATCAAAAATACGATGTTTACAGAAATAAATAACTCGTTAATTTTCAATTAGTTAAAATTTAATGCAACCCTGAATTTTGCATAAGTTTGATTTAATTCTTCACAAACCTTGTTATTCGTGAAGTACCCATTATAAATGGGTCCGAAGTATTATTGAGGAACAGCTGCAAATAATCAAATCACCCAATATTGCCAAATCGCTTGACGCCCAACAAGGCAATCAAACCGCTACCAAATAACCAGATAGCTGCGGGAACCGGCACAGAGGTGATAGTTCTCGGCATGTTGGCAACATCGCCTTTATGAACAGCCCATGCGTAAAA
>CAIQND010000691.1 GCA_903873045.1 uncultured Methylococcaceae bacterium
TGAAACTCTGGCCAGTTTGCATCCCGTCCCACTGCCCACACTGGTTAGCAGTCTGTTCGACATTACCTCAACGATTACCGATGCAGCGCCCGATTTTGTTAAACGGGTAACCGGCGAAATTATTGCCGGTCGAGGTGATGCTTTGCCGGTGAGTGTTATGCCGATTGATGGGACTTTTCCAACCGGCACGGCCGCTTTTGAGAAACGCAATTTAGCCTTGGAAATTCCGGTTTGGGAAACCGATTTGTGTACCCAATGCGGAAAATGTGTGATGGTGTGTCCGCATTCGGTTATTCGCAGCAAGATTTTTTCAATCGATATTTTAGCCGATACTCCTGAAACTTTTAAATCTGCACCGATGCTGGGTAAAGATTTTCCGGAGGGTTTGGTAATCAGTTATCAGGTCGCACCGGAAGATTGTACCGGTTGTACCTTGTGTGTTGATATTTGTCCGATTAGGGATAAATCCAACGCCAGTCGCAAAGCCTTAAATATGCAACCACAACCGCCGCTGCGCGATGCCGAGCGTGACAATTGGGATTTCTTTTTAGGCATCCCTGAATATGATCGACGCTTGTTAAAAACCAATACCATTAAAGGTGCCATGGTTCTGCAACCGCTGTTTGAATTTTCCGGCGCGTGCGTCGGTTGTGGTGAAACGCCCTACATAAAGTTGGCTTCGCAGTTGTTTGGAGACCGCATGGTGATTGCCAATGCGACGGGGTGTTCTTCCATTTATGGCGGTAATTTGCCCACGACACCGTGGACTAAAACTGCCGAAGGTCGCGGGCCGGCGTGGAGCAATTCCTTGTTTGAAGATAATGCCGAATTTGGCTTGGGAATGCGCATTGCCCTGGATAAACAAAATGACTACGCCAAAGAATTGGTGGCTTCACTGCGTGATCAGTTAGGCGATGAAGTGGTTGATGCCATTCTAAATGCCGACCAGTCCGATGAAGCGGGGATTTACGAACAGCGCGAACGGGTTGCCAGTCTTAAACAAAAGTTGCCGTCCTTGACCGGTCAAGCAGCCGAAACTTTGCTTCAATTAGCGGACAGCCTGAGCAAAAAAAGTGTCTGGATTATCGGCGGTGATGGCTGGGCTTATGATATTGGTTTTGGCGGGGTCGATCATGTGTTGGCCAGTGGCCGTAACGTCAATATTCTGGTTCTTGATACGGAGGTTTATTCCAATACCGGCGGACAGACTTCAAAATCAACGCCCTTAGGTGCCGTGGCAAAATTCTCTGCGGGCGGCAAGGCGACGGCCAAAAAAGATTTGGCTTTGTTGGCGATGGATTACAGTAATGTGTATGTCGCCCATGTTGCTTATGCGGGTAAAGACATTCAAACCCTTAATGCATTTTTGGAGGCAGAAGCCCACGATGGCCCGTCTATTATCATCGCTTATGCGCCTTGTATCGCCCACGGAGTGGATATGTCCAATAACCACAGGCAACAAAACTTGGCTGTTAAAAGTGGACATTGGCCGTTGTTTCGGTTTGATCCCAGCAAGGCCAAAGCGGGTAAAAATCCGATGAAACTGGATTCGGCAGAACCTTCAATCCCTTACCGCGATTTTGTGAAAACCGAAACCCGCTTTAGCATGTTGTGGCAAACGCATCCGGAAGCGGCCGAACGTTTCTTGGCTCAGGCACAGCAAGATGTTAAAAATCGCTATCGTTACTACAAACAACTATCCGAGCTGGAATGGACTGAAGCCACCCCTGTTTCAGCGGTAAAAGCGCAACTTAAAAACGACACTGCCAAGGAGAATGACAATGGTTGATTTAACGACAAATTACATAGGCTTAAAACTGGCTAATCCCTTGGTGCCGTCAGCATCACCGTTGAGCAAAGATGCAAGCAGTGCGCGTAGATTGGAAGATGCCGGTGCCTCGGCGTTGGTGATGTATTCGTTGTTCGAAGAAAAAATCGAAGCCGAAGAGCAGCAAATGGAACGGTTTTTTTATCAACAATCCATAGGGCATGGTGAAGCGGATTCGTTTCATCCCATGCCCGATAATATTCAGACCTATCAGGAACAGTATCTGGAGCAACTGCAAAAAATAAAGTCAGCCTTGTCGATTCCTGTCATTGCCAGTTTGAACGGAACGTCTTTAAGTGGCTGGGTTGAATACGGCCAACAATTGCAACAGGCGGGTGCCGATGCACTGGAACTGAACATCTATCATTTGGCAGCCAATGCCGAAGAAAGCAGCGATGCCGTTGAAAACCGTTATCTGGATATTTTGCAGGAATTGAAAGGCCATGTCAGTCTACCTATCATCATGAAACTGTCTTCACAGTTTAGTTCGCCCATTCATTTTGCACGGCGATTGGAAGCGGCGGGTGCCGATGGTATTGCACTATTTAATCGTTTTTATCAGCCCGATATTGATCTGGAAACGCTGGAAGTGATGCCAAAGCTGGAGCTGTCCTCTTCATCGGAAGCCTTGTTGCGCATACGCTGGACGGCTTTGTTATATGGCCGGACCAAGCTTTCCCTGGCAGTAACCGGTGGTTTTCACGAGACCTCTGATGTGTTGAAAGCACTATTAGCGGGAGCCGATGTCGTGCATCTGTGCAGCGTATTACTCCAGCAAGGCGTGGGTCATTTAACCCAAATACTGAGCGAACTGAAACAGTGGCTAATCGAGCATGAGTATGAGTCAATCAGCCAGTTAAAAGGCAGCGTAAGCCAACAACACGCCATCGATCCCAGTGCTTATGAACGCGCCAATTACGTGCAGGTATTGGATAGTTATTCTAGTCCGGCGGGGGTGTTGAGGTAGTTATAAATTGGTCGGGCAATGGTTTGTTGTTGCCCGACTAAAGGGCTTTTAAGCTTAAACCCGATCTTATCGTTCACTTGATCCAAAAATTTCTTAGGTTATGCTTGAGTCGTATTTATTTGCATGCGCTGTTGTGCA
>CAIQND010000692.1 GCA_903873045.1 uncultured Methylococcaceae bacterium
AGGTTTGCCCAAAAGGCAGGAAATGGTGCGCGTATAACGAAAATGCACGGTAAATAGGGGGTTTGAGGGCAAAATAATTATTTTTTCAGCTTTTTTATGAAGAAAATGGAGTATTAAACCTTAAGTCGGACAGACTCCTAGGTAAGGTTATTGAAAGTATCAGTGGTGATGCTGCTGATGCTTTTATATCGAGGGCAGTTTTCTCACCTCTTGGAATGCGCCATAGCGGTTTTTCCGATAATGACGAACAATTGAGCGGCAATCTCGCAACAGGGTATTGGAAAGGCTGGTATTTTGGCTCTCCCGACCTTGCAGAACCATCTGTGCTCAGCCCACATATTCCTTTACCAAATTCTGCCGCAGGGATGATTTCCACTGCGGATGACTACCTGCGCTGGCTGATGAGCTTCGTTAGCGAAAGCGAACGTGTTAACTCTATAGAGGCCAAAATCGTTGAGCGGATGCTGGTGCCTCGTTACAGGGTGAACCCCAACTACAGTACTTGCTTTGGGTTGTTTGTGGAGATTGTAGACGATTTGCCTTTCTACTACTTTGCCGGAAGCAGTTCGGGGTTTTCTGGTTTTATGTTTATGATTCCCGATCTTGGCTTGGTGGGTGTTGCGTTATGCAATCACGGCGCTTGCACCAACGAGCTGAGAGAGATTATGTATCAAGTTTGCCGGAAAACAGTTAGTGGCAGTTTTTTGCCCTATTTTGGACAGCGTGCTGAGAAGTTCAATGTTATTGCCGGAAATCGAATGAGCACCGTACACTTCAAGGGAGAAGATGGAAATGTCCCAGAGTTTATTCGAGACGATCGCCAAATTAATCTCTATCCCCATTCAAGAAACGTCTATTTTATGCTTGATAGCGATTGTCGCCACCAAATGCTCAGGATTAGTGGCCTGGGCAAAGGAGACACCATCATCACAGTTGGTGATCAGGTTTTTTATGAGAAGCTAAGTCGTCTACGGAAACAGCCAGCAGCGCCTGAGCCATGGGGGGAATTGGCTGGCTTTTATCTACATGCCGCTTTTGGAAAAGTAGAGATTATCTATAGGGAGAGCCAAGTCTACCTGAACTATGGCGTGGCATACGAGACGTTACTGCAGCCGATCGGTGGGCTGCATTTCAAACAAAAACCCGGGGCGTTTTGTTTTGAAACCATCGTGTTTAACAAAGATAAGACTACTGGTGAGGTTGTATCCTTTGTGTTGAACGAAATGGTATTTTTACGGCAATTTCAACCAGTGTGTATGAATGGGAAGTAAAAGAGAGCCTCATGAAGAAAGATTATGAAGTCGATGTATTGATCGTGGGGTATGGCGCAGCGGGCGCCAATGCTGCTATAGCTGCTCACGATGCCGGAGCCCACGTTTTGATCGTGGAGAAGCTGCGTGTTGGTGGCGGAAACAGTGCTGTTTGTGCTGGCGCCATGGTGATTCCTGAGAGCCAGGAGACGGCAATAGCGTATTACAGAGCGCTCTCGTCCGGCACTGTGGGGGAGGAGATGATCCGTGCCTTTGCCGAGGCTATGGTCGGCATACCCGATTTGCTGTCCAGACTGGGTTTGGAGTTCACGGTCGAGCCGCCAATTCCCCCCACTTTTCCGTCATTGATGCCTGGTAAGCTGAAACAGATTCATATCCACCCCACAGGTGAGAGTGGATTTCGGTTTCTCGAAGGGCTGGTTAAGGATCGCAACATCGAGGTCCTTACGGATACGCAAGTGAAAACGCTGATCCGAAATCCAGAAACTAGGGAAGTCTTGGGTGCGAAAGCGCAACGTAATGGGCAAGACATTCAACTTCTGGCGCGTAAGGGCGTCATTTTGACGTGTGGCGGCTACGCCTACAATCCGGCGATGCTGGCAAACTTCAATCTTCCTGGCGCAACCGATTATATTTTCCCTTGGGGCGCACCCGGGAACACTGGGGATGGTATTCGCTTAGCTACTGAGGTTGGCGCCGCGCTTTGGCACATGGCGGCAATAGAGTGGGGGAGATTGTGCGCACGCGAACCCAGCAAAAAGTTCGGCACTGCGATCGGCTACGGTTTGGGGCGGACAAAGCGCGCTGGCGGCTACCTGTTCGTCAATAAGTTCGGGGAACGGTTTATGGCTGAGGACGCATCGCTCAGCCATTGCAAAGCGCAGCTTGATATCTTGCGGTATGACCACTGTAATGCGGAGTACCGAAATTTGCCTGCCTTTCTGATTTTTGACCAAACATATCTCTCAAGAGGGCCAATTGCCCCTACCGCCCAAATGTCTGAGAAGAAAAGGGGCGGAATGGTTGGCTACTCTTTAGTTAACAAGATCTACGATTGGAGCGCCGACAATCAAGCCGAAATCGAAGCGGGGTGGGTGCTTCAGGCGCAAACCGTCGTCGAGTTGGCAAATAAGATCGGGGTCGAAACCAATGCTCTGGAGGAGACTATCAGGCAATATAACCGCGCCTGTGCCGAACACTGTGATTCCCTATTTGGTCGAAACGAAAAAACCTTGGCCCCTTTCGAGACGCCTCCCTATTTCTCCGTCGAACTGGGACTGTCGCTCGTGAATACACAAGGTGGCCCAAAACGCAATGTAAATTGCCAAGTGCTAGACCATAACGATGGCGTTATCCCAAGACTATACGCAGCTGGGGAATTGGGTTCTTTTTTTGGCTTCCTTTATCAGGCGGGAAGCAATTATCCCGAAGCATGGGCATTCGGCCAGATTGCCGGAAGGACGGCGGCAGCCGAAACGCCGTTGAGCGAATGAGCCGCCCATCAAAGGTGAAAACTAGGGTATCTTCGTAACGATTGTTCCTGTCGAGTCACCGGTTAATAGATTCCGAATGGTCTCAGTGACGCGACGGGTTGCAGCCATCCCGGTGAATCTGCTTGGGCAGATTGCATTGACGCGAACGCTATAGGGGGCCAACTCCAGTGAAAGGTAGAGTGTTAACATATTCAGCGCGGCCTTAGAGACGCCGTAAAATGCCTGCCCCCTTTCTTCATAGACGTAGAGGCCTGAAATGCTTGATACGTTGACAACAGACCGGTTCCACCGTGCGTTTTCATCAGGTTGATCCTTCCAGCAATATTGGTAGATTGCCGAAGCCAGTTGCATTGGAACAATAGAGTTTAGGAGCATCTGAGACTGTGGATAGTCGTCGGCCTGCCAGAGATCGCGAAGATTTCCGTGAAATTTGATGTCGGCGGCGGCATTGATCAGGGCATCAATGCGGCCATATCGAGCCAAGGTTACCTCAACCACTCGCTTCACATCTTCACGGCAGGTAAGATCAGCTTGAACTAGGTAGGCTGGCACGTCGCTCAAAGCGGATTCGTTTTCTGGCTCGTCTGCCCCCTCTAAAGGCCGCTGAAACTGCGAGGGAATATTGGGGATAGTTGAGCGATAAGTTGCCACCAGCTCATAATCTTCTTGCAGGGCATGACAGAGGTCTTGACCGAGACGTCCGCCTGCGCCAGTAATCAGGCATACGGGTTTCATCGACAGTCCCGCCGATTGATCGCTGTTCCCCATCGCGCTTCTGCGTCATACACACTGGCGTGCAGCCACAGGATAATGCTGTTGCGTGTTCGCCCAGGGTTCGTTACGAATCTGTGGTAGGAGTGTGGGCTGCATTCAAAGAGAAACAGAGCGTTATTGAGTGGCGGTATCAGCTTCACCGCCGTGTCTTCTGTCTCACGATCCGCGCTATAAATGCCGGTTTCACCGCCATCTCCTTGTTCCCATCCATCATTACAAAGGTAGAAGATCATCGTTGCCGCACGTATATATTCCTTTGGTTTCGCGTCGGGCACTTTAGCTTGCCCGGTAAAGTAATTACATCGGCCCCGCGGCGGAAGCATTAACTCTTCTATCATGCTGTTACTCTCATCAAACCAAGCTGAACAACAGTCTGTATGAATCCATCCAGTTCGGCTGCCCCGTGGATTTGAGTGTAATGCTCCTTCGACACGAGGCAAAAATTTAAGATCCAGTAGTTCTGCTAGCGAACGAAGCCACGCTTCTGTAAACAAAGGGGAGAATGCGGTGGCCAGCTTATCGGTTAGCCCCAATATCAAACCATCGCTGCGCCCCAGAGCACGTCTCATTTTATACTCACCTTCGCGCTTACCGGCAGTCGTCTCCAGTATCAGGGAAAATTGGTGACTTAGCTCTTTATAAGTTTCCGAATCGAATACATCGGTGGCGCTAAAATGGCGAAAGGGCAACGAACAATCCCACCACTGCCCCCCTCCAGGTAAAGACTTGCGCAAGTGCGTTCTTGTACGTTGATTCGGCAACTGCGGCTCTATGCCGGGACCAAACTGAGGTCTTGTCGCCTCCAAAGATTGGTGTGTATACTCGAGTCCCAATATCGAATCAGACAACTGGCCTGATGTCGTTTGGTGCTCAGAATTGATTTTCAAATTGGTCATTGGTGGGAATCTCATTCTTGAGTTGAGCTTCGTCCCGGGGTAACGTCTAGCAGGGTTACGCCTTGGAATGAAGGAGGTTCTGGAAGAGAAGGGAACGAAAAATGGAGCTGAGTGGCTCGGTTTTTTTGGATACTCAACATTGGGTCAATTAGGCGTGCCAAACAATCTCGATATTTGCGGCAACAACAGAGTAAGTTCATCCATTTGTTCATATAATTCAGTGTATGAGGCGCGTACATGCTGTCAATCTAAATGTCTTGGAAAGACATTTAGTGTCTGCGATGAAACGTTTTTAAGTTTATAGAGTGTCAGAAAAGAGTCTTCTATCGAAGGCTCGAACTTTCGGTAGCTGACATGGATTAGGAATGTGTTTAGCCACTGATGAAAGCCAGTGTCACGAGACTCGATGATCTCGCCAGCGTTCGGGTCAAAGAAGTGGTGCTGATTTTTTAGATCAAGGTAGTATGCGATGCGATGGCCACCCGGTTGCCCGCTCTTAAGATAGCGAAGTACGCCTATAATGGCCGAGCCTGCGGGTAGCGATTTCAGACAAGGGAGAGTTTGGGGCAGGTCAGGAAAGCGCACAATGCTGGCAGAGTCATAGCGAAACATCCGCGAAAGATCGTATAAAATATAGTCTCCTTGGTGCTCATCGACTACGCGTTGCTGAATTTCTTTCCAGTCCTGTGTCCCGTACTTCTTAGTCAGTAACAATAATTCTCTTTCGCCAGGGTTAAAGTTTTCCGGAAAAGCGGGGTAATGGCTAAGCGCCTGCATACTAGTGAGATGATGAAGGAGTTCGGCACTGGGTTCTTCGATCTGAGACATTGGAGAGCGAGAGCACAACTTTTCGTTTAGCCAAAAATAGGTGAGTCCTGAACAAAGCGTACCTTGGTCTGGTGAATAGTGATGTTTTCGCCAGATCTGTTGCGAGAATGCCTGCGCCCGAGACAGAGACGAATCGGTGGCTAACTTGGAGAAGAGACTAAAATGCATGAATCGAGTCTTCCTTTGGGTGAGTTTAAACAAACTTGGGTTATTCTGCATAAAGGTACGTAACGCACCATAGTAGGCTAGGCGTAAGGATTGCTTCGTAGATTGATAGTAGTGACCTACAACACGCATCACACCTACATTCATACCATTTTTACTGCATAGGCGAAGAAATCTGTTTTTGGTGTTATCGTGATTATGAAATAAGCAGTTCTTTATAGAATTTTAAGACAAAATCCATAGAAACGTTCCAAAATACCTGTACGAAACTGATGTACTAAAATTATACCATGTACGAAATCCATTTTGCCTACTTTCGTACACCATAATAACCACCGGGTCACCGGAGGCGGTCACTCGCCCCCGGTTCCCACAGAACGTAGCGTGCGGATTTCCCGCACTACGCTCTTCAATCGATGATTCACAGCACAGTAATAGTTTGTATCCTCGCATGAGGAATTACCAAATACACTGTAACGAATAACCTGTCTAAATAGGTTGTGTCGCAAATATTCCGAAGGCTGCAACCCGCACTTATCTGCGGGCAAAATTATCCTGCTAAAGCCATAAATTGCTTATAAGCCGGAATATTTTCCTCGGAAAGTTGCCCCTTTCGGATCATGTGCGCCGTTTCAATTCCATCGATAGTTGCCTGTGCCGAATGAAATGCCTTAAATCCCATCATGGGATTGGTGATTTTCTTGATGAAACGGTGATCCTGTTCAATCAGGTTATTCAAATATTTAACCTGGAGTATTTCAATAAAACTGATTAAACCTGCCAGCATCAACAACATATTCCAGCATCAACAACATATTAATGTTCTCCAAGCCTGCATAGTTAGCACCACTTTTATCCATGACGACTTTGCTAGGGAACCCGTTAGCGTCGATTACTTGTTTGAAGAAGGCGGTGGCCGCTGCTTCATCACGGTGCTCGGAAACCATGAAATCAATCGTGTCGCCGAATTTATCAACGGCGCGATATAAGTAAACCCATTGGCCTTTGACTTTAACGTAGGTTTCATCCATCCGCCAAGATGATGCAACGGGGCGTTTACGTTTTTTGGCTTCTGCTGCGATGAGCGGCGAATAGTCGATAACCCAGCGGTTAAGTGTGGCATGATCCACTTTAACGCCACGCTCCGCCATGATTTTTTCTAGATCACGATAAGAGACACCATAACGGACATAGAAAAAAACAGCGTAAAGAATAATATCTTTTGGAAAATGAGCGCCTTTAAAACTGATCATCGGTTCATCCAATCACTAAAAATACAAATTATCCCTCGGTCTGAAAAATTTTGCGACAGAACCATTTTATTTCCTACAATACCTGCAACAAACTGGTTCCATCGCTGCAACAAAGGAAAATTTGGTCTCGAAGCATGGACTAAGCGCAAGCGCAGTCGCTCAAACCAGGAAAACCTGGCGAAGGACCTGGCTGGAACAGGGATTTTTCGTGGTGGGTGAGGGTTGAGACTTGGATAGGTTTGTGCCGGTGGATTTTGAGGATAAGAATCGGATCACAAGGAACTGATTTTTGTTGCTTTTCGTTTTAATTTTTGGATCGAGCGAGAGTGGCGTGATCTTGGTGAGTGCCGAAAGATTGAAAATGGTGCTTGTAAAAATGGATTTAATGAGGGATACTTTGATTGAGGCGATTGAATTTCCTATCCGTCGGATAGATCGCAATTCGATAACCAACTAAATCAAGGAAAATTTTATGACACCAAATCAGAATTCCAACATCCCACCGGGATGGGTAGGCGGATTCGCCGAGTCAAATCCCGCGTTTGCCTATCCAAATCCAGACCTTACATCGTTGCCCATGTTGGATAACATGGCCAACATTGATTTACTCCAACGCCAGCAGGGAGTGGAGTGGCCCGAGTTTAGCTGGGAGACCGAAAAGGGAAACTCCGATCCTAAGAGGTGTTTTCAGATGTTCGCCCCTTACATTTCCAGGCTCGGTTACACCGCTACCGGAAGAGTATATTCCATAATATGTCCCCAGCAAGGTGTTTTCATTCATAAAATAGGTTGTATGAATGTGGAAGTTACCGTTACCGGACAAAGGGGTTGGGTTGACGAGACAAGTAAGGAGGTCGCAGCGGATATGACCGTTGAAGGTAAGATTTGGTTCAGCCCGAGCTCACACCAAAATTATTTTGTTAAGATGTTATGGGACCTTTTTGCACATAGCGATCTCCCCTTTCCCTCGCACAAGGCTCACGCGATTATTGTCACCACCCACGAGTATAAAAATCCGAAGCAACCCATCTTCCCCGTTCGGACGGGCCAAACCAATCTATTTACAAGTCCCGACTTTGCCATTCACAATGAAGCATGGGCAGTTGGAAATGTGGAAGTGGAGATCGGCCCCATCCAAAAGACAAATAATGTTCTCGTCGATGGCTTTAACCAGCTGGTCATGGATGCTTTCAACCTGGCTTCCGGTAACATGCTACAGCCTGGCAACCTGCTGTCCTGGAACGTCTGGTTCACGGAGCCCGGGCTCGTAGACAAGGAGGAGTGGAGGACTCACGCAGAGAGGTGGCGGAAATCTATCGATGAGGACCATCGAAGCCCCGATGGTCCCGGAACAATTGCCAGGTACTTCGATGGAACCCCCTTTCATCCCGTCGAAGAGTTAATAGAGCAAAAGGTCAAAGAAATTTTTGACTGGATATTGAATCACCTTTGGCATTTGCCGAAGTGAATAGGTATGGGTACGTTTAAACAAACGACAGAAATGTTTCATGGAATTTTACTGAATACCTTATCCAGCACACGAACTAACTGGCACAACCTGTAGAGTAGAGATGTGGCGCGGTAGCATTAGGTTTGACTTGTCTGTTTCCGTCCCTTTCGTTTGACGGTGCCCTAATTGCCTTTGAAACATTTGTTATTAAGGAGTTTTTTATGAATGAAAAAAATAGCTCAGCAAACAATGTGAAATGCTGGAACAGCGACTCACCTACTGATCAACTCAAGGAAATGTTTGTTGATATTGTCCAACAACAACGTATTGAACTTGGACAAAGCCCGGCACGTCGGCCGGTATTCTTGAAACCTCATGGTATTGCTCAGGGGTATTTTGAGATGCAACCCAACTTGCCCGACGATTTGAAAATAGGTGTGTTTGCCTTGAGTAAATTGGATGCATGGGTACGATTCTCCAGTGACACTTCGCCAAGCTCACCTGACTTGAAAACGACCTGCGGTATCGCAATAAAACTTTTCGGTGTTCCGGGCGAAAAGTTGCTAGGAGAGGGTGACACTCAGGATTTTATTTTGCAAAATCACGATGTATTTTTTGTCAATACCGCTAAAGATATGGCGGAATTCACCTCAGCTGGCGTGGTCGATAAAGATTACGAAGCCTACCTTGATACTCACCCGGAAACTAAACGCATTCTCGATGAAATGGCTAAATTTGTGGCCAGCTCACTTACGACCAGTTACTGGAGTGTGTTGCCTTATGCTTTTGGGCCGGAGCGTTACGTCAAGTACAAATTGGTTCCTATTGATGAACCGGCGGGGGAACCCTTTAACGATAATAATTATCTGGCACTGGACTTGCAAAGCCGTCTGCGGCGAGGGCCTGCGCGTTTTAAATTTATGGTGCAATTTCGCACCGATCCCAAAACCATGCCCTTGGATGAAGCGACTGTCCGTTGGAGCGAAACCGAAAGCGTACCCCTTCATATTGCTACCTTGCATTTGCCACAACAGGATATTTGCCAGAATGGTCAGGCCGACTATGGCGAAAATCTTTCGTTTAATCCCTGGCGCTGTCTTCTGATTCATGAGCCTCAGGGCAGTATTTCTGCAGCACGCAAAGTGGTGTATCAAGCCTCGGCTGAAAAACGTCATCGCGCCAATGGTATACCCACACAAGAACCCCGTGATCCGCGTCCTTTGGGACCTATACCAGAGTCCGAACACGCCCGTGAAATGGATGCATGCATTGTTAGTGCAGCTATATACCCACCTATTGGGGTATGCCGCGTGGGCAACAGCAAACATGAGTTTTTTATCGGCCCGGAAGTTACTGATCCATTACCAGAAAAACCCGGCTTCTACCGTGATGCGAGCGGAGCACTTAAACGGCAGGCAGCCCGCTTTCGCATATTTGGCCTCAACGCCAAAGGTCATCCGGTGAAAGAACTCACCGCTACCGAGGCAAAGATTAAATGGGAGGTACACATTGCCAATCAAAAATCGGCTTGGTATGAATTTCAATTGGCGCTCGATATTCCCGAAGCGGCCAATGCCCCACCTTCATTTTTGCGCAATGCCACCGTTAGTGACCGTAAGCAGTTGGTTATTGACCCAGGTCCTGCCTGCATTAGCGGTTGCAATCAACAGGGAGAGCCGCTAAATGGCGCTTTTATGGGGAAGTCCGTGTATCTCGGCGAACTGCGTACTGATGAGGCAGGGCGATTGATTATGCTTGGCGGTTACGGCAAATCAGCCTCTTACGATAATAAGCAAGCAGTAACCTTCGCCAATAACGAAAGTTGGCACGATGACACCTCCGATGGTCCGGTAACCGCTAAGGTGGAATACAATGGGGTAGCCTTGAAGGTGCAGCCAGCCTGGGTGATTACTGCTCCGCCCAATTATGCGCCCCTGCAAAAATCTGTGCGTACCATGTGGGATCTGATGCGCGACACCGCTATCAAGGCGGGCACCTTGCCGCAGCCACCAATGCCATCCTTTATCCATGACATCATGCCCATCTTTGAGAGAATGACACGGCTGGAATGGGTTAACGCCGGTTTTGCATCAGCCTTTGGTTTTGGAGGCCCGTTTAATTTCACGACTTCAGAGTGGGTAGAAAAACTCTCTGATCCGACACCTGCTAATCGGGAAATGCGTAACAATCTCGCCAACCAATTTCGCCGGTACGAGCGTGATTCCTGGTCACCAATTCCCTTCCCCTGGCTCTACGGCGATGCCATGAATATTCCGCCGGCGTTAACCCCGCGTCAGCATTCGGCCCTAAGCGACACCCAGCTAGGCTTTTTGCAGCAATGGGCGGCAGGCGAGTTTATTGCGGATTATGACCCTCTCTATGAGCCTCCGCGCAGCCTTGAACAGGTGCCGCCTGCACAGCAGGCCGATATGCTGACTAAAGCGGCCATGGAATTCTGCCTTGCCGATGCATTTCACCCCGGCTGTGAGATGACCTGGCCGATGCGCAATGCACCTCTTTACATGGCGCCCTTCCGTGTGAAGCATCCCCCCAAGGGCTGGACAGAGCCGAGTTATGGTGCTCAGCTCAATAGCGATGTCACCAGCTTACCCAAGGGACCACTAAACGGCGGACAAATTCCGGGCAGTATTACCCGCTGGATGGCCGTGCCCTGGCAAACCGATACTGCCAGTTGCCGTTCCGGGTACAGCACGATCTACGACCCTTATGTACCGACTTTCTGGCCTGCACGTGTACCCAATCAGGTGATTTCTGAAGAGGAATACAATACTGTTATGGATACCAGTAAGGAACTGAGCCAGCGCTTACAAGCTTTCGCCAATCGTGCTAACTGGCTACAACCGTTAGGCCTGGACAAGGGTTACACACATCAAATCAATCACATGATCCACCACTTTGGAGAAATGGGAATAGTAGAATCTCGCCCCGGGCTGCCTGATGACCCGCATTTTCCGGCGATGATGGAAGTGGAGGACAGCGAAGCCAAAAAAGATAAAAAGCATCCGCATTCAGATGCTTTTAAAGCATTGACTGTTGATCTTACAATCGCAGAAGCCGATGATGTTTACGACCTAACACTGATTGAAAAAGTACGGCGTTTTCAACGTTAGGTATGGTGTAACGTGGCATCAATCCTGCTTGAAACAGATGTGTGTATTTTGGGCGCTGGACCTGCTGGCAGCTGTGCGGCACTCAATCTCGCGCCTTTCTGTCAAGTCATGCTAATTGACCGGGAATGCTCACCCAAACCGCGCGCGGGTGAGTCTCTGCCACCAGCGGCCAATAAATTACTGGCAGATATGGGACTGTTTGACGAGTTTAAACAGCAGGGACATTTGGCATGTTTTGGCAATCAGTCGCGCTGGGGTTCGGATCACCTTAGTGAAACCGATTTTCTGCGCGACCCTATGGGTCATGGCTGGCATCTTGATCGCCAAGAATTTGAACTCTGGTTGCGTCAAAAAGCGCTGGATCGAGGTGCTCGCATACTCGCCCCCGCACGGATCGAACAGTTACATTATTGTCAGCATAATGAAGACGCCTATTGGCATCTGACTGTTAAGCACAACTATTTCATCGAAGAAATTCGTGCGCGCATCTTAATCGATGCAGGAGGGCGAACGCCTGCGATAGCCAAACGTTTAGGTGCAACACGAAGTCATCATGACAAGCTGGTTTGTAGTTGGGTAATAGGCTCCGATAGTTTCAGCGCAGGTGCGCAGATGCCTGGTTATCAGGAATTAAACGGCCGGGGATTGAGTTACATTGAAGCAACCGAACAAGGTTGGTGGTATACCGCACCGATACCAGGGATTCGTCGCATCATTGCATTTCACAGTGATGCAGATAATCCAGCGACGGAATGGATGCGCTCTCCAGAATTATTGGTGCAAACAGCTCGCGCAAACGTTCACTTGGCAGCGCGCGTTAATTTTGAAGGATTTACTCAAGATCCTTCAAACATAAGTTATGGCTACACAGCTGCCAATTCAGCGCTAACCCACCCGCTTGTAGGAAAAGGTTGGCTCTGTGCAGGCGATGCTGCCACAAGTTTTGATCCGCTTTCATCACAAGGCATCTTTAACGCGCTTTACACTGGACTGGCTGCTGCTGAAAGTGTTTATCGGCATTTGCGTTCTGAAATAGTCGATTTTCAGGAATACGCAGATCAAATTGAAAAAATTAGTCACGCTTACAATAGGCATCTGCATCAATGGTATGCGGATGAACCTCGTTGGAGTGCATCGCCTTTTTGGCAGCGGCGACGAAGTGAAAAATAAAGGTTTTACCGCATTTATTCATAAAATTTAGGAGCACAGCCAGTTACCTGTCAATCAGCATTCAACGTCAGCTACGGGGACGTGGCTGACGATCACTGGCAGTAACTGAATGACCGCTGTTCAAGATTAACCAGCCGCCCACTTAAAAACTTTGTCTGTCTCTTGATGGCCGTCAGCGGGCGGTCAGTTCCAACTAAAAATCAACACACTCTCGGAGAGGCTTGGAATGAGTGGCGGTTTTTATTAGTAGCCCCGTGTATCCAACTGCAATCCATTTAACGACTCAGGGAGTCGGGTAATACCGGATTCAACCCGGCCATCTTCATGCAGTTTTATCAAGCGATAACCGGGAGCGGCGGTATCCAGGCTGAAGCTTTCACTTTTCGGTGTAAATTGAAAGCAGCGTTAGAACGCACGAATGGCATTGAATAAATCTGCGTGGGGGCACGAACGGCATGTGCCCACGCTACCGGGCTTATGCAATCCCACGACCGGAATTACCGCAGTATTGATTTCCGCTGAAGTACGATGAAAAAAACCAAATTTTCGCGAACCGGAAAAACTTAAAGAGTAGGCTTCACCTGACGTACTTTGTCGGTTGGAGGACAGGCAATTGGCGATATACAGGATGGAGGATTCTATCCATTTGCGTAGCTGCTTCAAATTTCATATACAAACATATTCATTTGAGTGTCGCTCTCCGTTGATAGGTTTTGCAACCTGCAACTGGAGTCCTGGTTGAGCAGTTTCAACCGATTGGCACTGGTTCGCTGTAGCAATATGGCTTTAACCTGTTTATAGGCTAGCCATCGACTTATCTCTGAGTCGTGGAGTCTTGCTAATACGTTGCGTGCGGCATTTACATCTGCCTGCAACACCTCCCCGTTTTCACGATAAAACTTCTCCCCGCACCGCTTCCCCGAAAGGGAACCGTCGCAAGAATCCATTTGTGAAGTGTAGGCAGCATTGACGTAAATGACCGTAGAACCTCTACGGCGAGATACATTTTCTATTGCACTGGCAATAACGCCTTTTGTCCAAGCGGACAAACGGCGGCTCACGTTTTTA
>CAIQND010000693.1 GCA_903873045.1 uncultured Methylococcaceae bacterium
ACCCGTTAAAAGGGATGAATAACCCATTAGCAGCATAGTTTATGAGTTATTTTTAAAGCAGACTCATCTGGAAATTTAAAATTTTCCGGATAACAGTAGAATTGCTTCCAGCCCTGACTTGTTGTCGGACAGCCTCCTAGCCTATTTCGGGAACGCTTGCAAGCGCATGTACATACCCTGGAAACCCAGACTCACCATGCGACTGAAGCATGGCGAAGCAATCGTGAACAAGCCTACTCGGAGATTTACGCCCACTGTGCAAAGGGCTTGGGCCTATCCGTAGCGGAGAAATCCCTGACAGAACGTATTGCACCGTCGCTGGATGCTAGCCATGAGCCGGTTATTGAGCAACTTCGAGGCATTTTACAGCAGCATTGTGGTGATGAAAGTACAGTGCTCAGCCCAGATGTTGAAAAGTTAGTATCGTGTTTAATGAATTATTTTTTGCAAGTGCAGGCCATTCTAAGTTTGGCTTGCGAAAACCAGCAGCATATCAATAGCCTGATGGGCAGAGCTGAGCCAGAACAGGCTTTTGATGCAGCCGACATCGACATACACAATTTGTTACAAGCTCGCGAGACCAGGAAAATCCCCTACTTGCCGGATGAACTTCAGGAAGTGTTTGGCATTCGCATCGCCATCACACAAGAAAGCATTGAAATTAAAGGACTTAAACCTCTGTCGTGCTGATCAAGAAAATAATAAATATATATTTTTAATCTGTTGAACCTTTCGCTGGTTTTTAGGGATTAACTATCAGGAGCAGCAAAAATGCTCTCCTGATTGAAGAAGTCATCAATTAACAAAACTAAATTGGATAAATATCATGAAAGTAAAATCAAATGTTCGCGCCGGTGCAGGTAATCAAAAACGCGGTTCAAGTACAGATTCCACTTCACCTGTTCCAGTCTATGTGCCACCCGTAGGTCGCTGCGTAGGAATATAAAGGCATAGATTTAATGCCTAGAGAGGAGAGCGATGCCATGTATCGCTCTCCTTTTTTTGTTTCCGTGCCATAACTTTCTAACTCACTCCCCTATTTTACGGATGAGCAATCACCAGCAAAGTCTTAGCCCGCTTAAACGCACAGCTTAGACATTTTTCCAGAGATTCCGGATCTAGCGCGGCAAAGCTTTCGTCAAGAATAGTCAATTGCGCATTCTGCAATAAAGCTCTCGCCAGAAAAATTCGGCTGCGTTCGCCGTGTGAAAGTTGCCAACCGGTTTCACCGACCCTTTGCATGATGCCCGACGGCATGCGCTCCAGCAATTCGCCCAAGCCTAATTCCTCGCATAACGCCTTTGCCTCCTGCAGATCTTCCTCTGACGCGGGCCACGCACTGCCCATCAGCAGGTTAAAAGCCAGCGTTCCGCTAAGAATATGATTTTCGTGAAATTGCGGCGCTTCGGTCGCCAGTCGAGACCAGCTTTCACCTAAGGTATGTCTATCTAGGAGTCTGTCCGACTTAAGGTTTAATACTCCATTTTCTTCATAAAAAAGCTGAAAAAATAATTATTTTGCCCTCAAACCCCCTATTTACCGTGCATTTTCGTTATACGCGCACCATTTCCTGCCTTTTGGGCAAACCT
>CAIQND010000694.1 GCA_903873045.1 uncultured Methylococcaceae bacterium
TTTACGATCTGCTGCAACCGCCCTTGCGCTTGCTGGTAATTGGCGCGGGCACTGATGCCATTCCCCTTGTGCAATGCGCCAAAGTTCTTGGCTGGCGCATCACCGTAATAGACTACCGGCCCGGTATTATCAAAAAGATGCTTTTTCCGTTAACCGGCCCGTTATTACATCTGATGCCCGAAGAAATTCGCGATAACTTGGATCTGGATCAATTTAACGCAGTGATATTAATGACGCATAATGTCGAATACGACCAGCGCTATCTTAAGGCAATCGTGAATTGTCATATCCCGTTTATAGGACTGTTGGGCCCCGGACATCGCAAAGAAAAGCTATTGAAAAGCCTGGGTCATGAAGCGTCAAAAATAAGCGACCGGGTGTTTGGGCCGGTGGGTTTGGATATCGGCGCAGAAACGCCGGAAGAAATTGCGCTGTCCATCATGGGCGGTGTTCATGCCCAACTGAACGGGCGTAGCGGACAACAACTGTCTGCCAAGTCCACAGCCGCTTTACATGAATACAGCCATCAATAATGTTTATGCCATTATTTTAGCCGCCGGTGCATCCAGCCGCATGGGCAGCCCCAAGCAATTACTGGAATGGCGTAACCGACCTTTGCTGGAACATACCCTTCTCAATGCACGCTCAATTTTCAAAGACCGCATCGTTGTGGTGCTGGGAGCCAACAGCGAATCAATACAAACAGGCATCGATTTGGATGCCGTTACCGCAATAGTTAACCCGGACTGGCAAGAAGGCATGGCGACTTCCCTGCGTGTCGGCGTTCAGGCATTGCCTGCATCGGCGACCGCAGCACTCATTTTGCTGTGCGACCAACCGTTAATTAACGCCAGCCATATTCAAAACCTGTTGGATGGCTGGCAAAGTGAGCCGAACCGCATCGTCACCAGTCAATACCATCATTCCGTTGGTGTTCCCGCCTTGTTTCCTGCCGAATTTTTTGAGGATCTGCTGGCCCTAAAAGGCGACCGGGGTGCCAAAGCGCTGTTACTCAAATTTGAAAATAATTTACTAAAAATTCCCTTACCCGAAGCGGAACTGGATATTGATAGCCAAGGAGATTTTGACTATTTAACCCGCCATTATTCTGCCGACGAGTAATCGCTAATCATCAATTTCAGCAAATCCGCTTTATGACCGTAAAAGTCCTCGCCTTAAATTCACTTTCCCTTCATCACGGTGTTGCTCAGCAAACACACAAGTAACAAAAGGTTATTCAAACTGATGCTTAACAAGCAGCCGACAAATAGGCGTTCGTTGAAAATAGCCTGACTTTTAAGTTGCAAGCCCTCTAAAGAACAGCCTGCCGATAATAAATTTATTTTAATTACAACAGGTTATAGGCACTTAAAAACTATTTTTCTCGTCCTTAATAAATCTCTATAAATATGGCATGGTAGCTGCTTACTCTATAAGTAGTACCCACTAAAGCTGACCGCTTAGGGGTTAGGTTACTTTTTTAAGAAACGGGAGATCTCTCATGAATAGTCCTTTAAAAGCTTTTGAAAACAGTGAACCGGCAATGTACGCGCCGGACAGGAAAAAGGCGAATGTCATTTCCATCAAGTCGGGGACCCATCGCCTGATAAAAGGCTTTTCCGGCTCGTCGGTTGCTGTGGCATTGGGAGATTTTAGACACCGCACTGACTATCGCGATACCAAAGTCATGGACTATCTGCTTATCGGCATTTTGTCGATACTGGTACATAGCGTGGTGGTCGATCACTTTAAGCAGTTACCCGAAGAACCCGCATTGGTAGAGCCGGTTAAGCCGCCCTCCAAGGTACAGATTTCGTTTGTTCGGCCGCAACCGCCCAAGCCGGTTATTCAGCCGTCGCCACCGCCTCCACCTAAAGTGGTTGCGCTTAAGAAGCCGCCCAAGCCCAAGGTACTGCCCAAGCCTGCGCCTCCGGTTATCCAGCCACCGCCTGCGCCATCAACCAGTACGGTAGTTGATACGGCGGCTCCCGTGATTCCGGCACCACCCGCACCGGCACCACCTGTTGAAAAAGTGACACAGCCGCGAGCAGGTGCCGGTTATTTGAATAATCCACCGCCGGTTTATCCTGAAATAGCCATGGATCGTGGTTGGGAAGGCAAAGTACTGATGAAAGTCCATGTGCTTGCCAATGGCAAGCCTGACACTGTTGCCGTACTTAAATCAAGCGGACAAACTGTATTGGACGATGAAGCGGTTAGAACCGTTAAAAAATGGACATTTGTTCCGGCGATGCGCGGAACAACCCCAATTGATGGTTCGGTAACCGTTCCTATTTCTTTTAATTTACAAAGTTGAGATTTTATTTATGACAGAAACAACAGCTACTGCAACGGGAATTTCCCAGGCAGCAACCCAAACACCCATTTCAGGCGCTGAACTTGCTGGCGCAGCTAACGGAGCGGCTGCAACCGTTTCAGATATTGCCCCCACCGCCACCAAGCTGGCTTCAGCGGCAACCGATATAGCACCGGCTGTCCCAGAAATTACCTCGGCTCTTATTGTGGATGCCACTTTATGGATTTTAATTGGGTTTTCTGCCGTGACCTGGGCTTTGATACTGATTAAAGGCATACAGCATCTGCGGATTTCGCATCACAACCGAGTTTATGGCAAAAA
>CAIQND010000695.1 GCA_903873045.1 uncultured Methylococcaceae bacterium
GTAACCTGCCGGTAATAATAACCCCGCTACTTGTGGTTCCAGTTTTTTTAGCTTGACTGAGACAATCCCAGATAAATCAAGATGTTTTTGTTAGTCGCGACGTGGGCATCGCTCCCACGGTGGGAGCGATGCCCACGTCGCGACTAACAAAAATATCTCGATTTATCCGGGATTGCCTCAGTCAAGCTAAAAAAACTGGAACAACAAGCTTAAAGGTTTTTTACTTTTTCCAAAACTTCCTGGGCATGACCATCCGGTGTTACGCCATAAGCCACGTCAACCAGCGTGCCTTTTTTATCAATGATAAAGGTAGAGCGCAAGATAGCCATACTCTTAACACCATTTTTTTCGCGTTCCCGCCATACACCATAGCTTTCGCAAAGCTCGCCACTGGTATCTGCCAGCAAATCGATTTTTAAGCCAAATTTGTTAATAAATTCAATATGACTTTCACAAGAGTCTTTGCTGACACCAATCACAACGGTATCGTATTTGCCAAACTCTTCAGCAAGCTTGGTAAAATCATTCGCTTCTATGGTGCAACCCGGCGTGTCGTCTTTAGGGTAAAAATATAAAACGACACTCTTTTTATCGGCATAATCAGACAAGTTAACCAATTGATTAAGTTGATTGGATGAACTAAACAGCGGCGCTTTTTGTTGATTTTCCAGCATGGTAATCCCCTTTAAGAAATTGACCGATTATTAAAATAAACGCCGCCTAAACAAACGACTCGACAAGCATCATAATCAGCTAAACGCATAAAGTCCAGATATCAGCGATACACTTTCAGATAAATAACTTCCAAGTCCACGAAAAACACGAAAGGCACGAAAAAAAAGAAGATCAAACGATTTATTTCATGGTATAGCCGCATAAGCATATAAATTAAGCGTCTATAGTCTTTCAGAAATTAACTTTCCATTCACGTTGTTGTAAGCTCATACAGATAACATCCCATTGAAGGGATGGTATCTGTTAACATCGAAATTATTTATCTGAAAATCTATAGGCCACTAAAAAATCAGTCATAAAAAGCGACTTGAAAGTTGCAACGCAGAACCATTCATAAACTGGTTTTAATAATGCGGCGGCACTTCATCACTGTTTTCACCCCCGCCACTGCCCTCGACAGAGACACTCTTTATACGCTCGTTAAGTAACCGACACGTTGCTTCCAAGCGACCTATTTGTTGCTGTTGCTGGCCGACTATTTTATTGAGTTCCTGTAGCAAGTCTTCTTGGTAAGCGGTCTTGATCTCAAGTTCTATGATTCGGTTATCATTCATAATATTTTAAATAACTTTTGAAAATTGATGCTGTTGTTTTTGCGCCAGGTACTTGTCAAAAACCATGCAGATATTGCGTATCAATAAACGGCCTGCCGGTAAGACGTGAATGCCGGTTGCGGATACGGTTAACAATCCATCAGCTTGCATGGGCTCCAATGCCTGAAGTTCTTTAGCAAAATACTCGCTAAAGTTGATGGAAAATTCCTGTTCGATAGTTGCAAAAGTTAAGCCAAAATGGCAGATGGTTTGGGTAATTACGGCGCGGCGTAACTTGTCGTCCTCATCCAGTTCAACCCCTTTAAAAACCGGTAATTTGTTTTGGCTGATCAGGCGGTCGTACTCATCCAGTTCTTTAACATTCTGGCTGTACGCATCCCCTACCCTGCCAATGGAGGTGATGCCAAAACCTATCAGATCACAATCCGAATGGGTTGAATAACCCTGAAAATTTCGGTACAACTTGCCTTCCCGTTGAGCAATTGCGAGTTCATCATCGGGTTTGGCAAAGTGATCCATACCGATATAAACATAACCGGCTTCTGTCAGCTTAAGACCAACCATTTGTAAGATATCCAACTTAACTTCTGCACTGGGCATGTCGGCATCGCTAATCTGGCGTTGGGTTTTAAACCGATTCGGCATGTGGGCATAATTGAAAATAGAAAAGCGATCCGGTGCGACCGCCAGTATGGTGTCCAGTGTTTTGGCAAAGGTAGTGACCGTTTGCAGCGGCAAGCCGTAGATTAAATCAATATTGGTTGAGCGAAAGCCTTCAGCGCGTGCGGCTTCCAACACACTAAAGGTTTGTTCTTCACTTTGAATACGATTAACAGCTTTTTGTACGGCTGGATCGAAATCCTGCAAACCCAGACTGATTCGGTTAAAACCCAGTTCACGCAATTGTTTAATGGTTTGGGAATGCGTTTCCCTGGGATCAACTTCTATGGAATATTCACCGCTGTCGTCATCTTTTAACAAAAAATGCTGACGGGTTATTGCCATTAACTGCTGCATTTGCTCAAAGCTTAAAAAAGTCGGCGTGCCACCGCCCCAATGTAACTGATTAACCACCCGATTGGAATCAAACAACTCACCTTGCAGGGCAATTTCTTTATAGAGATTAACCAGATAAGGTTCTGCATGTTTGCGATTTTTAGTGACGATTTTATTACAGGCACAATAAAAACACACGGTATCGCAAAAAGGAATATGAAAATACAGCGATAACGGGCCACCGGCCACATTGGATTTGGCGATGTGTTGGCGATAGTGTTCATCAGTAAAGCCGTCATGCAATTCCAGTGCTGTTGGGTATGAGGTATAGCGCGGACCCGCCTTGTCATAACGATTGATCAGCGCCAAATCGAACTTGAGCGATTGATCCATCATTTAACTAATCCATTAATGACTATTGTATGATTCTTTTTATCCGCTAAAGTAACCGAGTCAATACTGCCTATTAAATCACCGGGTTGTGACATGGCATTGCCCGACTTTGAAATACGCGCCAGTAATTTAACCTGAGAAAAATTGGATAATTTCATAGTGGGCATCATTGCCATCGTGTCGTTTAAACTGACTGATAACGGTAAATCAGACACTTGTTTACGCACGATGGCCAAAGGCATTTTAGGGCCGGATAGCGCTTGTGCATAAACAAAAACCGTATCGCCGGGGCTGGTCGTTTTTTGTAACTCCGGTGCCAAACTGACCAGTACCTCAAGAGCAACGCCCGCCACGTCCGTGGGTTGGGTCGATTCTGGTGTAGAGACGCGATTAATCGCGTCTGTACTTTCAATTTTAGCGTCTGTACTGTCAATTTTAGCCAGTAAGTCTTGTATTTCTTGCAGTGCTTCAGAGTTGGGTGGCAGTAACGTTTCCAGTTTTTTCCATAACTTGATCGCCGTAGCAGGATCACCTTGTTGGGCTTTTGCCATGCCACCCAGCCATAAAGCGTTCATATTGTCCGGTTCCAGTGCCAAGGCTTTAAAGACCAATTCTGTGGGTTTTCCTGCCAGGTTTTTATCATTGGCATAAGCGATGGCA
>CAIQND010000696.1 GCA_903873045.1 uncultured Methylococcaceae bacterium
AAAAATCTTGGCTTGGTCGCGTAAACGGTTCGCTACATCGGTATCTGCCGCTAAAAAAACCAAGCGATTTTGTTTTTGCCGGGGCTGATCGCCACGGAAACGTAAAATCTGTTCTGCCGCTGTAAAAGCCTGATTATTGGCATCTTTACTGTAACAAGCTTGATTGACCGGCAAGACCACAAGACGAGGGCCGGCACCATAATCATCCGGCACATCCACCGAAGGCGTAAACACATGAATCCCGGTAAACGAATGATTAGTGCCAAACACACGCCGTACATGCTCTTTTAGTAACGGCTGAACATCATCCTTGTCACTCATCTTTTGCTTGCGACTTTCCATTTCCCTGCGCAAATTCGGTTTGGTGTCAAACCACAAACGGTCTTCTTCGGCATATAAATAATGCAAACGATCCCGCAAACGCTTTAATACATCCTCAAACACCGCGATGGCTTGTCCGGGTTGTACGCTACCGAGTAACACATGGTCGATTTTTATGCCACGAATCATCTGGGTTCGGGTGGACGGCGCACTGCCCATAAAAATAGTTCGCGCGGTACGTCTTGCGGCTTGCACGCTACCGAAACGGGTATCGGTGCCATCAATATCCGCAGGTTCCGAGCGAGTGCCGTCAATTTCCTTTTCGATAATTGGCTCCCAACCTTGCGGCAGGTAATGAATGCTTTTATTGCGCACATTACTGTCATCCAAAGGAATCGAACCCGGCATAATCAAGGCATCGCGATTTTCAGAGTTCCACAAACGATGAATGACAATCGCCATGTACTGCAACACACCGCGTGTGCGCTGAAATTTATCCAGCGTAGACCAGTCTTCATAAAGCCGGTCAAAAATTTCCGGGTGTATCGGATACGACTGTCGTAAACGTTCGACATAATGATGGCTCTGGGTTTCGGGTGGAAATTTATTACCGCCTTGGCGATAGAGTTCGGCAAATTGCTGACACACGGCATCCAGTTCAGCCGTATCGCCGACGCTATCAAACAGACGTCTGCGCACGATTTCAAAGGCTTCTTCGGTGGCTACCGGCTTCCAGACCGATTCCACCCGGGCAAAGTATTTTTCCAGTGAATTTAAGACCCGCTGACCATTATCGCCACCGACCTCTAAATCCGATTCAGGTAACGAAGCCAGCAATAAGGCATTAGGCACTGCTTTTAAAGCTTCTGTTAAGGCTTGAATAAATGACAAATTACTGTCAAAAGTACCGCCATGATAATTTTTTCCTGGTTCAAACTGACGAATATAGGCCACTAATTCATCCATCAAAATGACGCAGGGTGCCGCTTGCGTTAACAGCTTGATTAAAACTTCCTTCCCCGGTGAAGTCCCGTCACTATCGGCTTGCTGAACCAAAGCAAAACCGGCTTGCCCTGCCAATTGCCAGGCCAGTTCGCCCCACAAAGTATTAACCGTTAGCCCGTCATGCTCCAAGGGCTGACTGGGCGACAATTTGATCCCATCCAGAACAGCAACTTGCGCATAAGGTAATTCAGTAATGCCCGCCATATCCAGAATCGGTGGAATGCCCATTAAGAGACGGGTATCCACTTTGCGCTTAGCTAAATGAAACACCGTCAGCATGGTATGGGTTTTTCCACCACCAAAGGCGGTTTGTAACTGAATAACCGGATCACCACCCAAGCCGCTTAAACGCTGAACCACGGAAGTCAGCAATAAACGCATCCCTTCGGTGATAAACGTTCGGGAAAAAAACTTCTCGGCATCCTGATATTCGTCGGTTGCCTTACCATCGGCCACCAAACTAATATCTGCGGCAAATTCGGATTGCTTAAAAGTGCCTTCGAGCACGTCTTTATGAGGTTTGGCGATTTCACGCCAGGGTTTTAAACTCATAGGATAGGCTCTACTAAGGGATCGATTAACTTTAATTCTGTAATCCATTGAAAATCGCGGGTGTTATGAGTCACTAAAGGCAGTCCTAAATGTAATGCAGAGGCGGCGATCAGTGCGTCGGGAATTTTTATTTTTCTCAATTGCCGTAAGGTGATAGTTTGCGCCACAATCTCCGCATTCAACTCAATTTGATTCAATCCCTCAAACAACCTGCTTGCCTTTTCCAATTCTGCTGGTGGTTGTGGAAAACCCAGCACCTCAATACGCGAAATCACCGAAAAGGCACCACCTTCGAGTAAACCTTGTTTAAGCAAAGATTGTCCATAAGCGCCTAAGGCACCATTGAGATGATAGATAAAGACGTTACTGTCAAATAGCAAACTCATCGTTTAATCATCCCCCCAGTCATTGCGCCGTTGTGCCTCAATAAGGTTGACAACCTCGGCAACGGGCTGTTTACCCCAGGCCCCAAAGGTTTCTGCCAACAAGTCATCAATAGACGCCTGCGTATCGAACCCATTTTTTCCGGCAAGACCCATTTTGCCGACACTATCAGCAGCCCGTTTATTTATACTTATAGGTTGTTCATCCATCACTAAAAAGATCGCTTCAATACGGCAGTTTGCAGGAAGTTTGGGTATTTGCTTCAAATTACCGGCAGGGTCAGTTTCTATAATCATACGTTCGGCATACATTATAAATTCTCCAAAATATCGCTTTATTCATTAAGGTGTTTGACTTGCAGTGCGTCATAGCCGGGAAATTGCTATCATAACTGGCCTAGCAAGACAGGTATCAACAAGGTTTTGGCAGTAAAATCGCTTCTTCGTTCATTTAAACGCCTCTGGGTCACCTGCACATTGACCCGCTGTACGCTCTAATGAGGCCTCCCACTCGGCTTCTGAAAAGGCTGGTTTTAAGGCATCATCAAAATAATTAATACTACTTTTTAATTCCGGAGGTGGTGTTCTTCTTTTTCGTTTGTGTTCGTTGACCAAGGTCGGCTCTGGCTGTTCAATGACGACCAGCATTTTAAAGTGCTCTACCTTTGGCGGCTCAGAGAGCCATTGGATATGGCCATGATCGTAAATAGCCTCATAACTTTTCAACATTGCACTATCTCCCAAGAAAATATCGATGGATTTATTTTATGATTTACTTTCAAAAAATCTGCGGCAAATTCGGATTGTTTAAAAGTGCCTTCCAGCACGTCTTTATGAGGTTTGGCTATTTCACGCCAGGGTTTTAAGCTCATGGATTACTTCCTACTACACGCCATTCGGCATTTTTAGATAAGGTATATTGATTGACAACCTCAACCGTGGCGTTGATAAATACTAATTCTTGCTTAATTTTATCGGCAATACGCTGTGCCATTCTGCGAAAGTCTTTTGATAAATCCAGTTCTTCATTCTGTTGTAAGAACAGAACAACATGAACCGGTATTTTTTCTTGCAAAGCTATTGAAAATTCTTTAAATTTAGTAACTTCTTGTATCGTTGCGCCAAATATACCCGCACAGGTATCTCTAACTTTTTGTGCTATTTCATCCGCTATAAATGGGTGTTTGCGTGAAACTGCCACTTGTTGCATCCATTCTTGTCGCTTAACGTAATGCCTTGTTTCAGTCAATCCGGGTACATTTCCTTCATTTTGGTCAAGGCGTAACCGGTTATCTTCCGCATAATCACGAAAGTTTTTAACTTCAATCCAAAGCTGACGATTATTTTCAAGTATCAAAAAGTCAACGGCTTTAGTACCTTGGCACTTATCAACATATTGCTTATAAAATCCGCCATTTTCATCGTATTTTAAAGTTTTCCATTCATCAGGAAATTCAAAAACCAGCTTATTAACACCTGAACCTTCCGTTAGTTGCTTCAACTTTAATCCCTGTTTGTTTGATAATAAAGCGCCTGTTCACGATCATATTGAGCCAGTTCTTCATCTAAAGCGACAAGGGTACTTAGCACCTGAAATTTATCGCCTTGCTCGATTATGACCCCATCATCGGACTTAGTTAAACCAAAATAGGTTATTTGAGGACTGTTTTTTTCGGAGCGGCTAAGTAAATCGAATTCTTTAAGTAGAAAATAACTGTGTGTTGCGATAACAACTTGAATACCGTTTTGGCAAAGAAAATAAATGGCAACCGCCACATCTTTGATTAATTTTGGATTGAGATTACTTTCCGGCTCATCCCAAAACAGCGTATCACCGACTTCCAGACTTCCGTTTTCAAGTAAATACAGTAAGGTAGCAATTTTCCTGATGCCTTCAGCAATCAAGGTTATTTCTCTTGATTTAGACCCACTGGAAACCAAATAAAATTTACCACCTTCCAGTTTGAGCGCCCCCCCCACATCATCGGCTAAATTATTAAGACCAAGCTTAATAAATTCAGGTGGTTTTTTTAGTTTGGTCGTCAATAAATTCAAAGCCAAGTCTCGGAAGGTTTCGTCAAATTGAAATTCGCGTTTCTCGTAAGACGCTAAAAACCCCTCAAAGAAAGAAAGCATCTCTTTACTTGGAATATAAAGACCTTTTCCATAGATTGCATTTCTGGTTAATCGCTCCTGTAAAACAACATTGTCGATTGAGCGATTTGAAAACGAAAACTCCCATTTTATTTCATCAGGTAATGACTGCGTTTCCGGTTCGTTTGGCATTCTGATTAATACAGTGGGAATACTGCCAGATACCAAGGTGGACACATTGCTTTTACCGTCGCTACCCGTTGTAGTTAGGTTACCAACTTTATCTGGCTTGAAAATATTTTGCAGTCGTTCAGAAAAATATCGCTCGACTTTTTGATCAGAAACAAGGGATTGATTCTTAACCAAAGTATGCCAAGCATTAGAAAAGATATAACCCAATTTTAATAAATGGGTTTTCCCTGTGCCATTTTCACCAATAATCACGTTCAGTCCTGGCGAAAAGGTTAAATCGGCTTCTTTGAACACCGTAAAATTGCGTAATGATAACTGCTTAATCATGGCTTATTCTTCAAACTGACTTGTTGTAATTTGTTCGCCTTTGTAGCCAACGTCCAACGAGGCGGCAATAATGGCCGTCCAGGAACCGATGAGTTCGTTATAGGCTCTGGCGTCTTCGGCCCAGCCTTTGCGTTCGCAGAGAGTGTATAAACGATAGGCCAACTGACGAATAGCGGCACTGCGTTCCGGCAATCGGGAAAGAAGATTACCGGCGGCGCTTTCACCGTGTTGATTGAGTACCCGAATTAACTGGTGTAAGGCTTCCCAAACGGGGGTGCGGTTATCGTGTTCCGGAGACCAATCGTCGGGATAGTGCGCCCATTTTAATAAACGTACTTTACCGGCGCCGGATTCCAGCACACCCGCTTCGGCCACACCGGCTACACTGGTGCCCTTGGCTCTGGCCAGCACATCGGCTTTACCGAATTCGCCTTCGCTCCAACCTTGTTCGTCGAACCAGCTTAAAGCAAACTGGGTGTCGGCATCAAAATCATCACCGCCTTCGGTAACGGTACGGTTAATCAATACCAAAGCATCATGCACGGACATTGCATTGCCATCCGCTTCCAGCACAGCTGCGTATTTAGAAAATATAGCCATACCGGGGCCAATCACGGCTTGTGCCAAATCAACCGGCGCAACCGGTGAAATACCTTCCGCACCACCAATCATCACTTCTATGGCTTCGGTCAATTCTTCTTTTAACTCACGGATAAATTCACGTCGGGAAATGGTCGCGGCATTGGTATCGCGTTGGCGGCAAACGAGAACAATACTTGATGCCAAAGCATTAGCGCCTGAGCCAATCATGCGATTAGCCATTTCGGTACGCATGGGCCAAGTGCCGGTAATGGCAAAACCTGCGCGTAAAACCGCTTCCAAAAAGGTTTCCCAACCGGTGTTCCCTGTGCCGACATCGGTGGTATCGGACTGTTTGAAGGCATAGTAAATTGTGGTGGGAAACGCAGGATGTGCTTGTTCCGCCAAGCGGTGCATCGCTTCGGTCATGCCATCCAGAAAGAATTTCTCGGCTTTTTCTTTGTTGCCGTGACGATACGGTGTTGCTACGAGTTCTTCAGCTTTGGGGACTGCCATCGTTGCAAACAAGCCGGGATAAACTGGACGCAAGGAGCGACGTAACCAGACATAAAAGAAATCGGAGAGATCAGCGTAGCCGATGTTATCGTAGTAAGGTGGATCAGTGGAGACGAGTTTATTGAGACTAATGCCTTGACTTTGGGCATCGTTTTGCTCAGCATAACCACCGACATGGGCTGGCGTATGCGCTAGAGCCTTCCATGACCAATCGACCATGGCCATCCAATTACCAGAAGAATCACACATTGGATTCACTTCGGCAAAATCCCAAGTCATTGGTATAGCTTGGCGGCCAAAGGTATTTCGCATCTTCTCGCCAGAGCTATGCCATGTACAGATTGAAGACCAATAATCCGAGCATTTATCCGTTGCAAACGCCAAATAAACAGCCACCGCATCCGCATAAGCCGTTGCTCCCATTCCACCTAAATCCAGACCTATGTTGTCATCGCTCATGCCGCTATTTAATGCATCGGCTTTTACTTTAACGCGTGCTTCTTGCACTAGATCCGAGAAGGTCGTCAATGCCACCAGTTGGCGAGGCGTGAAAAGATCACCGAATTTAGTCAAACCATAGCTAAGCGTCCAGAAATTGCGAGGATCAACTGGTAGATCAGTTTCTGGCCGCCATTCTGGTATCGCGTGAGCGGCAATAGCCTCCATTTCAGATGTGGGTGCTAAATAAGTTCGGCCTCGTGTGCCTTCGGCGACAACCGCCATCAGCTTTTGCGACATGCGTCCAGCGATACCTTCGGCCTTAATATAGGTTGGCTGTATGGGCGTATCTGAAAGTAAGCAACGAAAATTAGCGCCGCGTGCTAATTTGGTACCCTTCTTTGCACTTTCCGGTGGCTTGCCGGTATGCACTTCAAAATAATAGCTATCACCTTCAATCACTGGTTGCACGTAGGCTTCCTTACCCGCCCTGCTGGACAGGATAAAGGTGGATGCCAATGGCACATCAACATGCGAAAATGCCGGGTTAGGACTTTTGACTGTGCGTACCCAAATCCAGGCGATCACAGTAGCTGCATTACCCTCCCCTTTTATTTTTATGTCCGAAGGAAAAACCGGTAATCCGGTATTCAAATCCACTTGCGGGTAAAGATGACCGATACGTTTAAACGCTTCTTCACGCATCCAATAGCCGTAACGACGTACATCTTCCGCCAAACCTTTAGCGCCGCTCCAGTCCTCAAAAAAATTATTGGTAGCAGTTTTTTTATTGGTGGCAGGCGGCAACGGGCCAACCGGTGCCTGGCCTGCAAACTTGGGCGGAATTTCAATCATAGCTTTGTTAATCAGTACTGCCACTGGGTTTAAATCCGAGGCGTAGCTTTCTAACCCTAAGCGTTGCGCTTCCAGTGGCAATGCACCACCCCCGGCAAACGGATCATGAAACGCCGGTAGTTTTTCCGGGTTAAATAAACTTGCGGCATCGGGATGGCTTTTGTTTAACGCACAGGTCTCACGCCAACTTTTCCAGATTTCTACTCGTGCTTCGGCCAATACTTCTTCGTTGTTGGTGTTTTCCCATAACACCAATTTACGGATAATGGTAAATAAGCGTTCGCGCTCAATTTGCGCATCTTTTTTGTTAACGCCTCGGCCTAAATGACGTTCGTAACCCGGATCATTAACCATTTGCGCAAAAATCACTGACCGCGCTGCCGCCAAAGGCCGCCTGGCCCACCATAAATGTAACGTTGAGGGATGACCATGACGGATGGATTTTTCACGCGCACAAGCAATATTAATGTCATCCAACGGCAAAGCCACTTCAATGAGTTTTTTAGGGGTTTTGATGGTCATGCAAATTCCGGTAGGTGTTGCTGTATTACTTGTTCGGCGACTTGGCCGAAAAATTGCCGAGTTAGGCTGAAAAATGGGCTGAGCTGTTTATTTCTGGGTATTAAATCAATGGCGGCCAAGTGTTCAACACTCCACTGCTTTTTAAGATGTTCCTCAAACAATTGATCTAGTTCATCGTGCCAGCGACGGCGACGATTGGTTAAGTATGGGCTGTTGAGGTTAAGCAAGGTAATGGTATAGTTTGCCCTGTCTTTATCAGAAGTGCCTAGGTTGTCTCTGGGAACGATCCGACCATCTGACAAATAGGCGAAATATCGGGCGCAATCTGAATCGTGACATGAAACAAATAAAGCGGAGTCAAATTGACTGAGTTTGGCATGACCACCAAAGGTTTCTTGCTTAATAAAGATCTTGAGATCATCGCTGCTTAACGCACTAGCTGCCAGATTGGTGTAATCAAAAGTTTGGGCCGGATATTGGCTTTTGGGGCGTAGGTGTTCGATGTGGTATCCCAAACCTTCCAAATCGGCGCAGAGTTCTGAATAACAGCACAAGCCATACTGATCATCCAGCAATTCATTAAGTACCTTGGATTTGTGTCTGAAGGCTTGCCAACGGCTTGTTGCTTGATTGGCAGTTGTGGGTGGAGTTTGGGCTAGGCTTAGATGATAACCTCCGCTGTTGTTTAGAATTATGGGCTTCATGACTTCAATAGCTCTTGCCGTTGGATGCTTCTTTCCAGTTTTTGTAATTGCGGATGTGTTTCACCAAATACCGCTTTAATATCAGCGAATAGGCTTATTGCCTCTGGTGTGTTGTATTGGCCTTGGTCTACCCAGGCTGTTAGACGATCTAAATCAACTTTTTCCGCAACCGGCGGTTGTGGGTTAACGTGCATGATGCTTTCTAAAACATCGCTGCTGATTTCGCCATAGGATTCTGCCATTGGCATGACAGCGACATCATGACCGGCGTTATCTTTACCCAACAAGCGGATAGATTCCCGATGGACAGTAGAAAGCACCTGAGGGCTGTGGGTGGTGACGATGAATTGAATACTGGGAAAGGTTTTTTGCAAATCACTCAAAACGGTCTGTTGCCATTTGGGGTGTAGATGTAAATCGATTTCATCAATCAGTACAATACCATTGGTTTCTTCGGTTGGTGATGCTAAATAGGGGTTTAGTTGAACACAGCGATAAGCAATATCGGCGGTTAAACTCAACATGGCTTTTACTCCGTCGCTTAACTGGGCGGCGGGAATGAAGGAATCAAATCCTGGTTGCCCATGATTAAGGCGAACAACTAACTCACGCCATTCAAGGTCGTACTCTAAAGTTTTCCAGCCAGAAATTGATATACATTGATTAATTGCCTTTCGAACATGCTCAAGCTCTGTAGAATAGTTTGAGGATTCATCTGAGTGTTTATACTCACCATTATTTATAAAACTTTTCGCTAAGTTAATAGAATTCCTCATAAGATTATGGTATTCGACAAGGCTTTTGTCAGTAAACCATTTTTCAAACGCCTTATAAGTTGAATCCGGATTTAAAGCATCGTGGTAACCATACAACCTTGAATGAGATTGGGCAGGAGGTCTATTTCTGGCTTGGATTTGTTTCCATAATCTTCCAGTGCCGTAATAAGCAATAATTGGCAAAGACACCTGTTCGTCTGCCCTGACCTGCTGCTGTAATTTTTTTGCATAATCGATAATAACTTTTGCTTTGCCAAAAGTAGTTTGGGTTTTTTCTCCAGTTAATTCTCTTGACCACTGCTCAAGCCGTCTCTCTATCATGCCCGATGCAACCAAAGACACAGGATATTTCGATTCCATTCGTTGACTCGCATTTCCTTGCGGCCTGTATTGGTCATCGCTAAATTTTATTCTGAGCTGCGGACCCTTTTTTATGCCTATTCTGGCATCTCGATATTTAAAGTCTTTGCGGACACCTGTGTCAAAGCCACCGATAAATGGGCCTAGAGCCACAGCAATGGCATCCAATATCGCCGTCTTACCGACACCATTTTCAGCAACAAGAACCGTTAGCTGCTCTTCAAAATCAATAGTTAATGTTTCAAAACAGCGATAATTCTTTAGTGTGATTTTTTTTAAACGCATGAAAAATCCTCATGATTTTGTTGCTCAAAATTATTGATGGTCACTTCTAATGGAATTGCGTTTTTTAATTTCGAGTTTTTAACTAGAGTGATCATAGTAATCACCAAATGCAACGTAGACCAAGCGTAGCTCGGAGTTTTTCGTCAGCAGTAATGAGTGGAGCGCGATGGGCCAGTGCGGTAGCGGCGATAAGACGATCTGCCGGGTCGCCATGCGTAAATAAAGCACTTTGCGATAACTCGGCAATTTCCGCCGTAATTGGTAGAACCGCCATGCTCATGCCGGTCAGGATGTCCTGAATATATGCACTGGAGGTCACGCCAGCACGATTATTGACGCGACCACGCGCATAAAGCATGGCGATTTCCCAGAGGCTAATATCAGAGCAAGCGAGATTTGAGGATTCGAGTTCTAAATCCAGGGCTGCGCTGGCCGTTGCGGACAGTCGGCGAGGCTCATCAGCCCAAAACAACAGGATATTGGTATCACAAATTGTCAGCATCGCCCGTCCATTCTTCGTCCAGCGGGGCGAGAATGTCGCCGACAATCATCTTGCCACGCAGTGCTTCCAAGCGTTTCAATGCGGCTTCGCGTTCACTGTCTTTGCGATTCGGCACGATGTGGGCAATAGTTTTGCCGTGTAGCGTAATTGCAATTTCTTCGCCTTGTTGCACTTGTTTGAGGTAATCAGGCAAATGCTGGCGTAATTCGGTGACATTGACTGAGTTCATTTACATTCCCATTCTGTACAATATTTCTGTGCATTATAGGCTTTTATCGGCATCCTTCATAGAAGCTCAAAAGTAGTTGACACTTTTTTATCAAAAAAAATGCTAATAATCTCTGTAGGTCGGGTTAGGCGCTAGCCGTAACCCGACACAGATAGTACGATTTGTCGGGTTACGCTCTCGCTAACCC
>CAIQND010000697.1 GCA_903873045.1 uncultured Methylococcaceae bacterium
GATGTGGGTAATGCCACAGACGCTGCAAGTGATGCCGGTACTATCACCGCAACCAATACGGGCAATTTTAATGTCCTGGCTGGAGCTGATTTAACTGTACAGGGCACAAACTCTAAAATCACCGCGAATAATACTACGGGTATCGCCACTATAGCGGCGGGTAGCAAATCAGCAACAGAAGCATCAACTACCGGTGGCAACTTAACTGTTAAATCCGCTGGCAGCATTGAAAAATTATCAGGTTCAGGTGATTTTATTCTGGCCGCCCATAGGGTAGATGGCATCGGTGGAAAGTTAGTCGTTGAAGGTAGCGGCTCTAATATTACCGCTAAAAATACCGGTAATTTAATCATCACGGCTGATGCGCAGTTAGCCAACTCAGCTAAAGAAAGTGAACAATTCACTAATCCTTCAAATAAACAGCAATATGCATTTCGCGTATCGGACGGTGGTGTTATCAACAAAAATAACTCAGGTGATATGAAGGTTACTGCACAAACAGTTTATTTGGGTGGCTTAAGTGCGGTTAATGGAACAACCAACGGTTCTATTGATTTTGCTTCAGCGGATAGCAAAGGCTTCAATGGCTATTTTAAAATGCAAGACTCAATGATAGCCAATGTTGGCGCGGTTACGCTTTCTGACTACACACTAAACCTGGATCCCTCAGGTATTAAATCGGGTACAGCCATCACCCTGAATATCTACAATCCAGACCAGATTGTATATCCTGACGTTCTTATTGGCCTAGGTTCTATGGAAACAGGACTGAAAAGCAGCAGGAATTTTTTGGACGCCCCAAGTACGGACAATATTCATATTAACGAAGTCATTCCACCCACTCAACAAATTCAAAATGTGAGTGGGGAAATTTCAGGTGTCATGGTTAATAATGCCGTTATTCCGCAATTGCCCAAAAATCCTTGTGATGGTTCTAATCAAAGCACGCTCAATTCCAAAGGGGTGGCCAATTATATTCCCGAGGTTAGTGCTCAAGTACCGTATTCGGTATTAACGTCAACCTCCGGTCAAACAACTTCGCCATCCGCTGCGTTAACAACCCCGCTGGTTCTGGCCATGTTAGATGGCTCGGTCGAGTGTCATTAAGGAATATTATGAAACCCATTAATAAAATTCAAGTTGTGAAACCGTTAGGTTACAAACAATTAACATCGTTGTCGGTGGGGTTGCTAACCGTTTTGGCAGGATTTTTTATAACAACGCAAGCAGTGCATGCGCTGAATATACCGATTATTAACGATCCGACACGACCCAGTGAAATGCAGTTGGATACGCCTGAGTTTAGGATGCGTCAACCTAAAGAGTCGTTGACTTTACCGCCCGCCCCACTAGCAAAGCCATTACCAAACGAAGGGCGGTTGTTACTAAAAAAGGTTGAATTTACGGGGAACACGGTTGTTAGCGACGATGAGCTGCAAAAAATTACCTTAGCGTTTTTAAATCGTCCGTTAACAGTCCGCGATCTGGAAGAATTACGTACCCGTATTACCGCCGCCTATGTTGACGCAGGCTATATTAATTCGGGTGCCGTTATTCCGAGTCAATCAAGTGCCGGTGGTTCACTAAAAATTAAGGTGGTTGAAGGCAACTTGACTGAAGTTCGTCTGGAAGGCATGGGTCGGTTGCGGGATGATTATCTTCGTGAACGCTTATTGGTAGGTGCCGGTTCGCCGCTTAATTTAAAAAAATTACAGGAAAAATATCAGCTTTTACTAAGAGACCGTTTAATCGAGCAATTAAACGGTAGTCTTTTGCCGGGCGCTCATCCGGGCGAAAGTATTTTAACGGTTAACGTTAAAAGAGCACGCCCTTATCAATTGTATGCAAACGCCGATGATTATACGACACCCTTAGTCGGCGGTTATACCGGGCGCATCGGTGGCTGGGTGGACAATCTTTCGGGATTTGGTGAACATCTTGATGCTGAATTTATGGCGACCGGGGGGGCATTGGGTGTTAATACGGGGGTCGAGATACCGCTGAATGCTTATGATACCCATGCTACTTTTCGTTACAGTAACACCAACTCGTCGCTTATAGAATCTCCTACTAATCTGTTGGCTATAAAATCAAATAGTATTGCTTACGAAGGGGGTTTGAGTCAGCCTATCTATCGTAGTTTGGGTATTAATTTAACGGCCGGCCTTAACTTTGCCGTAAGAGAAAGCCATTCAACATTACTGGGCGTACCTTATGCTTTTACCGAAGGCTTGCCTTTTGGTGTGGGTACGACACAAGATACGGTGATCCGTCTTTGGCAACAATATACCCAGCAGGGTACTAATAATGCTTTTGTCATGCGTTCGACGTTTAATAAAGGCGTTAATGCCTTGGGCGCAACCATTCAAAGTAATAATAGACCGAGTGGCGAGTTTTTTAGCTGGTTGGGACAATCACAATACCAGCATCGTTTGATGGATAATGGCTTACATTTTATGTTAAAAGGCGCTGTCCAAGTAGCCGCTAATCCTTTGTTGCCCATGGAGCGTTTTTCTGTGGGCGGTGTTTATACCGTTCGTGGGTATCGTGAAAATTATTATGTAAGAGATAACGGCTTTAATAGCAGCCTGGAACTTCATTACCCCCTGTTTGGCGGTGAACCGTCCGCTAAACATAGTCTGTTTTTAGTTCCTTTTATGGATTATGGCGGTGCCTGGAATAATCCAACTTTAGATGTTTCCAACCCCTCTAAAGATTATCTGAATTCAGTAGGACTGGGTTTTAATTGGCATTACAATCATGTTAATACCGAATTTTACTATGCCCATGATATCTCGGGTCATAAGCCACCCGCTGGCGGGAGTAATATTCAAGACGATGGCATACATTTTAAGGTGAGCTTTTTAGCGTTCTAATTTAGGAAACGATCATGGAAAAATTATTACCAGTGGCAATGCTTGTTTTTTTTACGTTAAGCTCAGCGCCCGTAATGGCTGCAAACCCCGAAGCGATAACCCTCAACGATTCTGAACCAGCGGATGATCTTAAGAATAAACTGGCGCTGGGCGAAAGCTACCGTGACCAGGGTAGTTATAACTTGGCCGCCAATGAGTTTGAGTCGGTGTTGGCTCAAGCTGAACAAAAAGGTGACCGCTTGATGCAAGCGATGGCAGGTGCCGCATTGGGCTATAACTATTACCTGGACAGAGAAAATAGCAAGGCGCAATCATTGCTGGAACAAAGCGATGCCTTAACCCAATCGCTTAATTCACCTGGATTGGCAGCGCTTATTGAAGATTATTTAGGCATGTTGTCTGTGTCGTTACAACTGCCTGAGAAAGCCGCTGCAAATTTTGATCGTGCTTTAAAAAATGCCCGGTTAGCCCAAAATAACGATTTAATAGCCGGTATTCGTGTTAATCAAGCCGGGCTGGAAGTAGAAGCGGTCAAGCGTTTAAAGCTGCTGGAAGATATCACGATTGAGGTGTTAAGGCTTAATAACCCACCACTTAAAACCACGTTATTGCTGAATATAAGTGAGCAGTTATTGGCTATTGACCCTGATGGTTTAGCTGCACCAGACAAACAACAGTTACTTAACAATACCTATCAAACACTTAATAACGCCTATTTATTGGCCGATGCCAACAGCCAAGTCAGACTTCGTTCACAAGCCGAGGGTTATCTGGCCCGGTTGTATGCACAACAAAAGCGTAATCAGGATGCTTTAGTGTGGTTGGATAAGGCCATTACTGATGCACAACAAGTTAATGCAACTGATTTATCAATGCAATGGGAAACGCAAAGTGCGAAATTATTGCAAATCAATGGAGATTCAGAAGCCGCTTTGACAGCTTACAGACGAGCCATTAAGCACTTGACGGATATTCGTTATGGCTTACCGATTACTTTGCACAATGGCCGTTCTTCTATTAAGGAGATTATTGAGCCAATTTATCGCGGTTTGGCGGATGTGCTTTTGTTGCAAGCAGCAAAGGCTCCCGGAAACGAAGCCAAACAAAAATTAATACTTGAAGCCATTGATTCGATGGAAACCATTAAGCAAACCGAACTTGAAGAGTTTTTTAAAGATCGTTGCTTAATTGATGAAGGTGCGGCAACAAATTTAAAAGATGCCCAATTATCGGGTGTCGGTATTATTTATCCGGTTATTTTACCGGATCGCATAGAGTTATTATTTCGAGATGGATCGAATGCTCAATTTGAGCAAAAAACCATAGCGGTAGCCTCTACGGATGTGATTGATACGACGATAGAAATGGCTCAATTTTTACGTCAGGGTGAAGGAAATTACCGTAAAGCGTCGCGTAAACTTTATGACTGGTTACTTAAATCTTACGAGGGTTCGTTAAAAGAAAAAGGTATTAATACGCTTGTTTTTGTACCGGATGGTCCCTTACGCCAGGTACCTTTTTCGGCTTTATTAAAGGGCAAAAAATTTGTGATTGAAGACTACGCCATTGTCACCTTGCCGGGTCTAAGTCTAAAAAATTCCGCAATGAATACCGACAAAAAGCCGCGTGCGTTAATTGCCGCTCTCAGCAAGCCGGATGGTGCATCGATTGATGAATTATTACATAGCTCGATTAAGGGTGGACTGGGTGAGCGTGGCTTAATTAAGGCAGATGACTCCGCAGAACCCGTTCAA
>CAIQND010000698.1 GCA_903873045.1 uncultured Methylococcaceae bacterium
AAATATTGCTGGGGGAGAGCAGTGCGGCATTAAGCGCGATGGGCGATTGTTTGAAAGGAATATTCATCGGTCAGTGATTGTTTTAAGTGTAGGTGGCAATTATACCATTATTAGCTGGCGTTTTCGGACAGCCTCCTAGGGCGTGTTTTTTAACGACCGCCACTGTCGAGGCACAAGGCTTACCTGACGACTGCGAACCGTTGGAACTTGCGCGGTATCTCCGTGACAATGAGATGAAAAGCAAGAAAGAGCTTTCTGCAGTAGACCTATACTACGCTATTGCTCCAGAGATTGTTTCTCGATGCAATGATGATGAGTGGGCAGTGTTTTGGCGCGATCATATCCGCAAGATTACGGCACTAGTGAAATTGGGTGAGTACGATCTTGCCAAGGATTTGTATACGTTCGCAACAGCAAGCTTGGTTAACAAAAAGATTACGCATTTCTCAGACGTGCAATTAGTTAATAGAGTTTATGAGTATGGCCTCAACGGAATCGGTCAGAAGTGGCTGCCCTATTGGATTCGGTTCGGAATGCTCAAGGCAGCGTTTTTTGTCGGGTTGTCTTATCAGTCTGTTCGGCTTGGGTTTGCCAAGAGGAAATTCGCAAACGTTCTTGATATTTGATCAAGCCTTGAGAGGTGGGGTAGCGGTAATTATTGGCCTAGGGAGAGAAGAGCTCAATGTTTCGATTACTACTAGATAAATTTCAATGGCAGGGAACTGATCACATATACAGTTTGCCATGGATGAGAAATCGTCTGGAGTACAGCGCAGACCCCAATCGGGTGAAAGAGTATCTCAAGGGAGGCGAGTTTACGCGCTCGCAGTTGACCAGAGATATGCTGAGCCGCTTTCACCTCAGCCACAACTCTATCGTGGTCAGCGATGATGAGCACGCACAATTTTTAAAAAGAATATTTCATGAGTGTTTGCCGACTCAGGAACGCTATCCTGAAATTGCGAGAAAACTCGTCGACGAAGTCTTTACGACTGGTCATAACAGGGCGTTGCGTCTGTCGAGTAGCCTTATTCCAGCGGTATACCTTAGCCTATTGTCGAACTTACTGGGTGCAAATGTACTGAAATCCTTGCGGGAGTATATTCGGGAAATCGATTTTCAACCGGGTACACGGCCAATGCATCTGGACGGCCTGATGTATGCGTTTGGTATGCAATTACCTGGCTTTGGACCCATGCGGAAAATCATAGATTTGATATTCTTCAAGGGCGATCACTACACCAGAAAAATCGCACTAAAACTCGAAAAGATGGTGTTCGAATTTGCGACTCCGATAGAAGGTAGTTGGTATGCCCATCTGATCGAATTGAAGCAAAGTGGGAAAATCACCAGAGCGCAATTTAGAGGGGAGTTGACCAGTATTCTGGTGTCTTCATACGCCTTGTCTGCTGCCATGAGTTCCATGTTGTTGTGCCTCGCGGCTCGTCCGGAATATGTCGATAAGATTCGTCACGATGAAACCATGGCAAAACACTTCGTCAACGAAGTTCTCCGCCTCTTCCCACCATTCCGTCAATTCGGCTATGAGGAAAAAGGGGTATGGGAAAAAAGCGGGCGATCAAAAGAAGAGGTTACGGATTTCATGGTGTCCATCTTTGGTCTGCATCGCAATGAGAACGTTTGGGAGAACCCTGATGATTTCCGTCCCCAGCGCTTTGCTACATCTAGTTCGACAAAGGGTTGCAAGTTCATGCCATTTGGTCTGGGTAAGCGGTCATGTACGGGTCGAGTGTACTCAATTAGAGTGTTGGTTGAGGTTCTCAAATACGTATGCTCAGAGGAGTGTAACTTACATCTAACCCTTCCTGAGGACTACGAAAAAGACTATGTTGGCTTGCCATTAGGCACAAATGGTCGTTTAGTCTCTTTTCCAGTAGACGACAGAGTTTACGCGCGGCGAGAGTCGATCGAAAAAGGGATGGCTATATGATTAACGCCATGGAACAAGCCCACTGGCCACTTGACTATGAGATACCTTTACCCGTAGCGGCTGCGGATATGGCTCGAATTTTCATTCTCAATCGAAGCGGCCTCGCATCAGATGCTAACATTCCTCCAGAAGCGGGCATGGCTACCACGAAAAACGTTGCAAATGCTTGGGTCGGCCTATCTGACAGTGACTTGTGGGGGCTCCTCGGTCATCTAATTGAGGCTCATCCCGAGTGGTCAGACATGCAATGTCAAGAAATCCTCCAAGCTTGGGTCGAAGTCCGTAGCAGCAGCCCATGGCAGGCTAAGTTACTCAAATTTTGGCAACGCTGGAAGCAACACCACCGAGAATTGAAAAAAGGGTTGGCTCAGGCGGGATATCTAACGTGGGCACAAAAGTGTCGCTATTGTGAGATATGGTCTGCAAATCGACCGATCATGTCTCCGTTTTGTGGCGTTGCTGGGATCTTGCTTGGCGTTTCGGAATTGGAAATGAAGGCACCACCGATGGAGCCCGGTGCTGGTTTACGACGCCAACAGAACCTAGAGTACTTTGTTGAAATAAAGGACCCACAAGCGGGGAAAAAAGCGCAGAAGAGCGAAGTTATTGTTGTCTCGGCTGACTCAACCGTAGAGAAATTTTCCGAATTTGGGGCATCCCGACAGCTAGTATGGGCGCTGGAGAACTGTGGGCTTTCATGGTCCCTCTGCCAACCCTGGGACGACAGCATCGAACTCGATCCGCATATTGTTAGGGGCGTGATTTTTTGGAGCTACCGGCACCGAAGCAATGACTTCGTATATCACGCAATGGCATTTGAAAAGGCTTGCAATGCACGCCAAATACCTGTTATTAATAGTGTGTTTAGCGGATGGGACGTTCGACATTCCACTATATTAAGTAACTTCCGACAAGCTGGTATTCGCTGCCCGAAGTTCCAGAAGTTTGCCAGTGTCGACGATATTGAGCTTCCCTACCCTCTGATTCTGCGCGTCGATGGTATTCACCGTGGCCAACAGATGCAGTTGGTTCATGATGTGGACGAGGCTCGAGCGCTGGTGAGTTCGAAGCGTACCAAATTCCTGACTTCGGGGGGGGCGAGCGCATTGCCTCCACCCAATCTCGCCATTGAGTTTATCGACATCGCGGATGAGCTGGGTAGATTTCACAAGTATCGGGCCTATGTTGTGGGTAACAACGTTGTCTTGCGGCACAAAACTATCAGCACCAACTGGCTGGTGAATTTCGCATCATCCGAGTCCTTGTCCTTAGGAGACTCGGATGATGCAAATAGAGACTTTATTCGTGGAGGCGAGTCTGATTTAGAACTTATAGCACATGCAGGGCGAGCAAGTGGAAGTGAGGTTACCGCTCTGGACTATTCAAGAACCCAAAACGGGGAGTATGTGTTTTGGGAAGCCAATAGGCTTTTCAAAATGAATGGCGATAAAGACTACGATTTGTTGGAATCGACCTCTGAAAGCAAGGTTAAAAAACGGGCTGCGAAAGATCGTAAGCTTGGCGAGTCCTTGCTAGCGCTCCTGCAAGAACGGTTTGTCCATTCATTAAATTAATCGGGCTCGTATATAAGTGTCCAACAAAACCCAAGGAGAAAAATATGAAAGCACAGAACGACCAACACAATGATTCCGAACCAGTAGACGAAGAGCACACGATGTATTCCGCTAGCCCGGACGGCATCTATCTCTGGAAAATCGAAGGTGGTGACCCAGAACCAGAGCCGGAACCAGAGCCGGAACCAGAGCCGGAACCAGAGCCGGAACCAGAACCGAGTGAGGGTGGAGGTGCGTCAGCTACAATAAAAGCATTCTTTAAAGAAGCTCTCAAACAGTTGGGAATCGCTGCCTTGTTTACTGGTGTCCAACTGGGCGTAACAGCAATTCTTAAAGCGGTTGCGGCGGACAAGAAAAAAGACCCGAACGCGCCGATCGACTGGTGGAAGCATGTCATAGAGCAAATGCAAGGTTTTGATTACAAAGGCGCTGATGCGAACGGCGTAGGCGTAGTACAGACGAACTTAGTAATCGAGTTGCAAACTTGGCTGCAAAAAAATAAGCCAGACGGTGTAGTGGGGTCTGATGCGTTCCTAAAGCAGTGGCCCAGCGATAGCCAGAAACAGCTAAAACACAAACTCATAGCTATGGGCACAGTGTTGGAGATGGCTCAGTATATGGACACTTACACCGTGACAGGTGTCACACTAAACGGCGGTACACCACCATTTATTTGCGGCTCCACTCCTCTTATTGAAGCTGCTCAAATCAATTTCTCGGCTACCCACGTAAGGCGGGACAGTTTAAAGTTAAGCCTTGCGGCTTGTCCCTGCTTACGTGGATGGCGTTTTATGACATCCTTCATAGAAACCCAAAAGTGGTTGACACTTTTTTATCGCAAAAAAGGCCAATAATCTCTGTATGTCGGGTTACGCTGCCGCTAATTCGGCCTACGCGATTGGTATTGCAAAAAGTGTAAGCCAAGGAATGAAGGATGCCCGTTTTATGTAACGATATCCGTGTCTTGTAGGGGCAATCCCTTGCGGTTGCCCTGCTAACATCGTGGCATTAAAGGGCAGGCGTAAAGCCTGCCCCTACAAAAAATGTCCCGGCTAAAGTGGGTAGCCAATTTCTCTTAACTGTACAGGTAGCCCGGAAAGGACGTTGTCTTTTCGGGCATCGAATTGGGGCGCCAAACCGATTTAAGTTTACTGCTTCGTCGGTTTGGCGTTTTGGGTCTGGGCTAATATCTTGCAATACGCCCAATAATGCTAGGCAACCTCTGCATAATCTGAGTGAGAAGATTAGGCAGCAGTATGTTCAAATTTGAGGCGGAAAACGCGCAATAGCCAGCTATTGCGAAGTTTTCCAACAAAAAATTCGTACATTCCGGTTGCTGTGACCCATAAATGTCTGCTACGTATCCAAATCTTGAAGGTTGTTGGTGACAATCAGCAAAGCTCTGATGGATCGCTTGCAGGTTCAACTCAATGAATTAGCAAGAGAACCAGTCACTGGAACGAAAGCGATGTTCGTGGCGGCTATAGAGCACCTGATGAGTTGGGGTTTACCCCACGATGACCCTATCATTGGCAGAGGTATGTAAGTGAACGATTTGCTCACCGATCTGCAACACAGGATGCGTGTACGGCAGATTCCTGGACTAAGCATTCGCGTCGCCGAAAATGGCAATAACCTTTTCAATTGTGAGCTCGGTGTTAGCGACCTGTCCTCTGGTGAACGGCTAGAACCCACGCACTTATTCAGAATCGGTTGCCTGACAAAACCGATCGTTGCCCATGCCGTTTTGCACTTGGCCAGTCAGGGTCGCTTGGATTTGGACGATTCTATCGCCATTTATATTCCAAAGTTGGCAACGCGCCCAGAATTCTGCTCCATAACCATTGGCCATCTCCTTAGTCATATCGCCGGACTGGCTCGGGGGCCTTATGATGCTCATCTCTATTCCGATAAAGACACGCTGTTGCGAATTAGTTCTTCGCAATTGTTGTTCGTGCCTGGAGAACATTTTAAGTACTCGAACTGGGGATACTATTTGCTAGGAGTCTGTCCGACTTCCCCAGCGCAAATCTGATAAAATAGATTTTTACATTTCCCCGTCAGGAGGTTCCTGCCATGAGCAATAAATTCATACTCATCAATCGTGATCAACCGTTTGTGATTCCGGTGCAGGAATGGC